>NZ_MEGP01000007.1:0-54279 GCF_001725555.1 Thiobacillus sp. SCN 63-57
GTCCTGCATGTAGCCGGTGAGGATGCCGTCCTCGATCAGCACGGTGCGCTGGGTGGGGTTGCCTTCGTCGTCGACGTTGAGCGAGCCGCGGCGCAGCGGGATGGTGCCGTCGTCGATGACAGTGACGCCGGGCGCCGCCACTCTTTCACCAATCCGGCCGGAAAACGCGGAGCTGCCCTTGCGGTTGAAGTCGCCTTCGAGGCCGTGGCCGATGGCTTCGTGCAGCAGGATGCCGGGCCAGCCGGAACCGAGCACGACGGTCATGCTGCCGGCGGGCGCGGGGCGCGCATCGAGGTTGACGCTGGCCTGGTGCACGGCCTGGCGCGCGTATTTTTCCAGGATGTCATCGGTGAAGTAGCTGTAATCGAAGCGGCCGCCGCCGCCGCCGGAGCCCTGCTCGCGACGGCCGTCCTGCTCGGCGATGACCTGCAGCGACAGGCGCACCAGCGGGCGCACGTCGGCAGCCAGATGGCCGTCGGAACGCGCGATGAAAATGACTTCGTATTCGGAGGCGAGGCTCGCCATCACCTGGATGACGCGCGGATCCATGGCGCGCGCCTTCTTCTCCAGCCGCTCCAGCAGGGCGACCTTGTCAGCATCGGCCAGCGAGACCAGCGGATCGACGGCGTTGTACAGCACGCGCCCTTCACCGCGCTGCACCATGCCGAAGCTGCGGTTCTGTCCTGCACGCGCAATCGCACGGGTGGCGTCCGCGGCGGCGCCGAGCGCGTCGAGGCTGATGTCATCGGAATAGGCGAACGCGGTCTTCTCGCCCGAGATCGCGCGCACGCCGACGCCCTGGTCGATGTTGAAGCTGCCGGATTTGACCTGGCCTTCTTCCAGGCTCCAGCCTTCGGAACGCGAGTACTGGAAATAGAGATCGGCGTAGTCGACGTCGTGTGTCAGCAGCCGGCCGAAGACCGGCGCGAGCTTGTCGGCGTCGAGTCCGTTTGGCGTCAGCAGCGTGGCCTCGGCGGACTGGAACAGTTGCTCGGCGGTCTGGATGGGTACGAAGGCGTCGGTTGGGTTCATGATGGTGTCCTGAATTATTTGGCGACAGGCTCGCCCCCGGTCGGGGACAAGCGCTTGGCCGGCACCCGGCGTTCCACCACATCGACTTCGATTTGCTGGCACTGGATGAAGCGGTGCTTGAGCGCGGGCAGACTCTTGCGCAGGCTGGCCTGGTAGGCCGGGTTGATGTTGGCGATGACGACGCCGGAACCGCGGGGCAGGCGGTCGAGCACCACACCCCACGGGTCGACGATCATGCTGTCGCCGTGGGTTTCGCGGCCGGACAGGTGATAACCGCCCTGCGCCGGCGCGATCACGTAGGCGAGGTTTTCGATCGCGCGCGCGCGGATCAGGGTCTCGAAATGCGCGCGTCCGGTGGTGGCGGTGAAGGCCGACGGCACCACGATGATGTCGACGTCCGGCATGGCGCGGTACAGTTCGGGGAAGCGCAGGTCGTAGCAGACCGACAGGCCGATGCGGCCGAACGGACTGTTGATGACGACGACCCTGTCGCCCGGCTCGATCAGCTTGGCTTCCTGGTAGTGCTCGTTGCCGAGATCGAGGCCGAAGAGGTGGATCTTGTCGTAGCGTGCCACCAGCTTGCCGCGCTCGTCGTAGACCAGGCAGCTGTTGCGCACCTTGTTCGCCGTGCTGGCCTCCAGCGGCACCGAGCCGCCGACCAGCCAGACATGGTGTTTCTTCGCCGTACGCGCGAGGAAGGCCTGGATCGGGCCGTGACCTTCGGCCTCGCGCACCTTCACCACATCGGCGTCCTTCATTCCCATGATGCAGAAGAATTCCGGCAGCACGATCATGCGCGCACCCGCCTCGACGGCCAGCTCGATGAGACGTTCGGCCTCGGCCAGGTTGGCAGACACATTCGGGCCCGACGCCATCTGGATGGCCGCCACGCGCACGGTGCCCGCCTGCGGGGCCGGCTTCTTGACTTGCGCCCCACGGGAGCGAGCAACGGTGGTTTTAACGGGTTTTTTTGTTGGCATGGTCGGATTCCACAATCAGGGTTCGGTCACTTGATTATCAGGTTTGGCCTTCGCTTTGGACAGCCGCTGGACATCGGGGGCCTGCCACGCGCCGGTCACCATGTATTCCTGGCTGATGACTTCCTCGATCGGATCACGCAGCAGTTTCTGCGCGGCCAGCGCTCCCACGCCGGCCAGCGGTCCGCCAAGCAGGGCACCGGCCACGGCCACGCCTTCGGACAGCTTCGGAATCACTTTCACCCGCAACTGCACGGTTTCCTGGTTGAGGTCGGCCAGGCCGGACATGTTGACCTTGGCGGCCGGTCCGCGCATCTTGAAGTCGTCGCTGTAGACCACGCCGCGCGCAATGCGCAGCGTGGCGCCGATGTCGTCGAAGGCATAGCCTTCATTGAAGATATCACGGAAATCGAAGTTCAGCCGGCGCGGCAGCGATTGCAGGCTCAGCACGCCGAGCAGTTTCCCGGCCCCGGGATCGATCTTGAGGAACTGTCCCCCCTTGGCCTTGAAGTCGAGCTGGCCGGCCAGCGTGGCCAGCGCGAAATCCGCAGGCGAGCCTTCCCAGGTGGCACTGCCCTGGATCTGCGCGGTCCCGCGTTTGAGCGTATCGGGATAGCCGAAACGCGCCAGCAGCTTGCCCGCATCGGACACGTTCAGGCTCAGGTCGGCCCGGGTTTCGCCCGGGCCGCTGTCACGCCACAGGCCGCTCATACGGAACACACTGTCGGGATGCGTCAGTTGCAGGTTGTCGATCACCAGCCCTTGCGGGGTACCGTGCGCCGTGGCTTCCAGCCGCCCCAGCGCATGATCCTGCAACCGGAAATCCTCCACCGTCAGATCCAGTACAGGGAAGTCCGATGCCTTCATGTTGCTGCCGGTTTCCGGCCCGGCTGCCGGCAACCGGGCCGGAATGGTCAACTGCCTGAACTGCGCCGAGATCCGCGCGGGTTGATTGCCCGCCGGCCGGTAGGTCAGCACGCCATTCAAGCCGGTGCCGCTCACCTGGGCGCGCAACAACCCGCTACGGTTGCGCCCCTGCAGGCGAATATCCTGATAGCGCCGCCCCATCAGGTCGAGCGCATCGAAACTCAGGTCGATCGCCGACACCGACAAGGGTTCGCCGCTTTCGCCGCCGGGCAGCAGATCCATCCAGCCCGAAATATCCAGGCCGCGTCCGTTGCCCGCCAGGCGCAGCCCTGGCTCGCCGGGCATCACGGCACGTCCGCCGAAGCGGAGCTCGCCCCGGTCGAATTGTCCTTCGGCGGTACTGCGCCAGACCGCCCCCACGATCCTGCCGAGTTGTACGTCGTGCAATTGACCGTTGGCTTGCGGCTGGCTGGTCACCACCAGCGGCAACGGCTGTGTGGCCGTCTTGGCCAGCGGCGCCGGCAGGCTGCTGCCCAGACCCGTCAGATCGGACTCGATGCGAACGCGCTCGCCCGTCGGCTCCAGATCGATCTGCCCACGCCAGGCTGTCTGCCCCGACACTTGATCCTTCCAGGCCGTGCCCAGCCACGATGTCAGACCTGCTGCAGTGGCGCGTCCCTGTGCCAGGATCTGGACTTGGCCGGATCGGGTTTGCGTGTCGAGGCGCAGCGGGCCGCCGAGAAACTGCGCGGTGATGTTCTTGGCGGCCAGGCTGTTCCCGGTGAAATCGATATCGCCGCGCGCCTGGTCGATCCGCGGCAGGCCAGGCGGCAACAGCGTATCGCCCAGGAACGACAAGCGACCGACCAGCGTCGTATCGTGGCTGCGACGCAGCGGCACCTGCAGACTCAAGGCGAGTTTCATCGGCCCGCTGCCGTCCAGTGCGGCCGTGAAACCGTGCAACCGCCCGCCGACCGGGCTGGTATTGGCAAAGCGGATGAAATCCTGGATCGGACCGTTGGCCTGGCCGTCGATATGCAATTGTTCGTCGTGATGCAACAGATCCGGGATCACGGCTTTCACCGGCGCCAGGGCCACGCCGTATATCCGCGCCTGGCTCGAGGTCACTTCCATCATCCGGCCCTGAAACAGCAATCGCCCCTGGATGCCTTCGATACGCGGCCAGCCAGGCACGTAGTCGATCACCGCATCCTTCACCTGTGCGTCGACCTGGAACACGCCATCGCCCGAATCGAAAGGGAAACGCATCAGGTCGCCTTTCAGGTTCAACTGCACGTCATCCGAACGCCCTGCCACGACACCCCGCTTGACCCATTCGACCGTATGGTCGCCAATATGCTTCGGCAGGTAGCGGTACACCGCCGTACCGTCGGCGCGACTCAGATGCGCCGTCAGGTCGATGAGACCGCGCTGGCCGGGGATCAGTTCGTAGTAGCCGTTCGCCGACCCGGCCATGTCCGGATTGGAAAAGGCCATGTCGTCCAGTGTGAGGCGGCGGCCGCGCGGCGTCTTCTGCCACTTGCCGCGCGCATGCAGGCTGTCGATCGCGAACGAGGGTTCGCGGAAGAGGTCGGGCAGGCCCAACGTCATCTGCTGCGAATCGATCTCGAACACGCCTGCGCGCGCATCGCCCTCGATGCGCCCACTCAGATTGGACAGGCCCGGCTGGTTGTCGACCGCGGCCACGCCGAGGCCGCTGAAACGGGCCGTCATGCTGAAATTGTCCAGCCCCGGCTGCGCGCCCGTCCAGCCGAACCGCAACAGGTCGAAGCGGCCTTGCGGCTGCAGGGCTTGCAGGCGCGCGCGCAAGGCCGCATCCATCGGCAGGCTCGGCAGCAGCGATTGCCAGCCGCCCAGACTGAACGCCTGGGCCGTGATTTCGTGCGACGTACCGCCCCACGACAGGCCCGCATTGAACGGCGCGCCGAGGGCGGCGCCCGGGCGCGCCACCCGCAGGTTGTCGAAGGCCACGCGGTACCCGTCCGGACCGTGCTGCCACTGGGTCTGGCCGCGTACCTGCGCCAGCCGTACCGGTGGCAGGTCGTCACCCAGCTTCATCTCGATGTCATGCAGTTCGAGTCCGGCCGTCACGCCGGCCAGCGCACCGCGCGCCACTTCGAACTGCATGTTCAGTGCGCCCCGACCCTGCTGCGGTTGGTACGGCAGCGCCAGCCAGGCGGCAAGGCGCGAAAACGACACCCCTGCCACGTTCGTATCGACTGTCCCGTTCCAGCTCTTGAGGTCGTCCACCTGGCGCGCATGCAGCTTCGCCACGATCTGCACCGGGCGCGCCAGGCTGGCCGGGGGAATGGCGCGCAATTGCAGGCGATGCGACCAGCGCACATTGGTCAGCGTGAAATCGACCGCCGTCAGAGTAAGCGGCGGCGCATCGCGCACTTCGTCTATCCAGGTGAGCGTGGCGCTCCCGGCATGGACCTGCCCCTGTCGCAGCAGCCAGCTGGTAAATCCGCTGTCCGGCGCGGCCGGGTTGATCGGGATGCCGCCGACGTAGAAATGACCGTCGCGCGCGCGCCGCACCCCGAGCACCAGGCCTTGCAACTCGATGCGCGTGAAACGCGGCTCCAGGAACAGCAGCGAACGCCAGGCAAACGCTGCCTCCAGTTCGGGCAGGTAGAGCGCCGGATGACCCTGCTGGTCGTACAGGCGCACGCCGCGCAGACGGAATTCCGGACGCGCCTGCTGCCATACGCCCGACACCGCTTCCAGCGTCACGCGTTGCCCCAGCGCGCGCGACATGAGATCGGCGACCGTATCGCGGTGCGTTGAAATGTTCGGCAACACCCAGAAGAACATCAAGGCCACCGCCGTCGCAAAGCCCGCGGCGGCCAATGCCGTCAGCGCTGCCAGCCAGCGCGAGGCGCGGCGCAGGAACAGGGACAAGGCGGGGGAAACGGTCATAAAAATACGGTTCTCGGACCCGCTGATTCTATGCGCTTAGCCGTGTTTTGCGGCGGCAACATCCCGGTAAATTCCGGGTTTCATTCGTCCGTGAAACGATGAATCTGCCGCCGGTCGCGTTTGGTGGGCCGTCCCTTGATGGTGGCGGCCGGATTGGTCGCTAGCTTGCGGTCGTCGGCCTGCCGCTGGCGGCGCGCCTGGCTGGCGGGGTCCTCCTGGTAGAGCGCCTGCGCCACCGGCGCAGGCCCGCGCTGCATGGCCAGCGCCCGGACCGTCAGTGTCCAGTCGATCTCGCCGAGATGGAGATCCAGCCGGTCGCCGGGTTTGACGTCGCGCGCGGGTTTGACCCGCTCGCCGTTCAATTTCACCCGCCCGTTGTCGATCGCCTGGGTGGCCAAGCTGCGGGTCTTGAAGAAACGCGCGGCCCACAGCCATTTGTCGAGCCGCATCCGGTCGAGCGGCACCTTCTCAGTCGGCATCGATCACTCCCGCAAATACCTCGGGCTTCGCCAGCGCCCGCATGAACCAGTCGAGCGCCCGCCCGGCCTCGCCGCTGCGCCAAGCCAGGTGCAGGGTCTCGCGCGGATTGCCGCCCGCCCACTCGCAACGCACCAGACGGCCGGCCGCCACCTCACGTTCGGCCAGCCAGCGCGGCAGCGAGCCCACGCCCAGCCCGGCCTGCTGGGCGGCCAGCTTGCTCGGCAGATCAGCCACGGTCAGACGCGACTGTTGCGCCAGCCAGCCCGCGCTGCGCAGCGGCAGATTACGCGCGGTGTCGGCGATCACCACCGCACGGTGCGCCGCGAGGTCGGCCTGGGTCAGTGGTTTCTTGAGGCGCGCCAGCGGATGCTGCGGCGCCACGCAGAACACGAATTCGACACTGCCCAGCGGCCGGCTGCGAATGCCACTGCCAGCCGGCGCATCGCCACCTGCGATCGCCAGGTTGGCACAGCCGGACGCGAGGGCATCCCAACTACCGGCCAGCACCTCGTGGCGCAGCCTGATTTCGGTCGACCGGCCCTGGCGATAAAACGCATCCAGCACCGGCAGCAGCGGGGCGACGGGAAGAATGCCTTCAACCGCCAGCGTGAACTGCGGCTCCCAGCCGCCCGCCACCTGTCGCGTCTTGTTCTCCAATGCATGCGCCGCACCCAGCAGCGCTCGCCCTTCCTCCAGCAGCAGACGCCCCGCCGGCGTGAAGCGCGCGCGATGGCCGGAACGGTCGAACAGCAGCGCATCGAGCTCGGCCTCGATCTGCTGCACGGCGTAGGTCAGGGAGGACGGCGCCCGTCCCAGTTCCTCGGCCGCGCGAGCGAACGAACCCTTGCGGTCGATGGCGTCGAGGATGGACAGCGCCTCCAGGGTCAGCGGCATGTTCGAACCATTCGAATGAGTTGATCGAATTGTGCCGGTTTTACTCGCGGAAAACCACGCCTATAGTCACCCCATCGCCTGAACATCAATCCAACCGACAGGAGCACACATCATGCTGACCGTACGCAAATCATCCGAACGCGGCCACGCCAATCATGGCTGGCTCGACAGCTTCCACACCTTTTCGTTTTCGAACTATCGCGACCCCAACTGGATGGGCTTCGGCCCGCTGCGCGTGATCAACGACGACCGTATCGCACCGGGCGCGGGTTTCCCGACGCACAGCCACCAGGACATGGAAATCGTCACCTGGGTCCTGGCGGGCGCACTCGAACACAAGGACTCGCTCGGCAACGGCGGCGTGATCCGTCCCGGCGAATTGCAGCGCATGCGCGCCGGGCACGGCATCGCCCACAGCGAATACAACGCCTCGGCCAGCGAACCGGTGCATCTGTTGCAAATCTGGATCAAGCCGGACGCCTACGGCCTGGAGCCGGGCTACGAACAGATCGCCTTCGCCCCCGAAAGCCTGCAGGGCCAGCTTCGCCTGATCGCCTCGAACGATGGCCGCGACGGCTCGGTGACGATCCATCAGGACGCCGCCATTCATGCAGGCCGGTTGGCGACAGGCGACCGCGTCACCCTGAACGTGGCGCCGGGGCGCCGTGCCTGGCTGCATATCGCGACCGGCCGGGTCAAGGTCCAAGGCTATCCGCTGGAAGCCGGGGATGCGGTGGCGGTCCGCTTCGAATCGGCGGTCGACATCGAGGCGCTGGAACCCAGCGAACTGATCAGCTTCGATCTTCCCTAAGCCTTTGGGGCTTCGACCCCCTGGCCGGCCCCGATACAATCACTCACTTTTTGATGCAAGGACACGTCATGCCCAAGATTCTCGCTTTCTCCGGCAGCATCCGCCGCGATTCCTGGAACCGGAAACTCATCCGGGTTGCGGTGGACGCGACCCGTGCCGCGGGCGGCGACGTCACGCTGATCGATCTGGCCGATTACCCACTTCCGCTCTACAACGGCGACCTCGAGGAGCGCGACGGCCTGCCCGACAATGCGCAGCGCCTGAAGGCCTTGTTCAAGGAGCACGACGCCCTGCTGATCGCCAGCCCGGAATACAACAGCTCGATGCCGCCGCTGCTGAAAAACACGCTCGACTGGGTGTCGCGCGAATGGCAGGGCGAATCGGGCCTGGTGCCCTACCAGAACAAGGTCGCCGCCATCCTGGCCGCCACGCCCGGCACCTTCGGCGGCATGCGCATGCTGCCCCACCTGCGCCAGGTCCTTAACACGCTGGGCGTGCTGGTGCTGCCCGGCCAGTTCTCGCTGGCCCATGCCGACACCGCATTCGACCCCGAGAACGGGGCACTGAAATCGCCTGCACGGCTGCACGCGCTGGTGGTGGATTTGGTAAGAACCACGACGGCGCTCGCGCGTCCGGCCGACCAGCCATAAAAAAGCGCCCCGAAGGGCGCTGGCTTCTGCAGAGCAAGGCGTATGCGGCCGGCCTGCCGTTAGCCGCCGGCGATCGGTCCGGCTGGATGGCTGGAGGCGGGCCCAGCGCCGGAAACCCCCGCCTGGAGTGCGTGGGACGGCGCGGCATGGCTGAATCCGGCATAGCATGAGAGGGCGGCCACCACAGCCAGGCACAGGACGAATCCCGGCGCACTGCCGGTTCGGTAGCAACGGCGATTGTCGGTGGAGCGGACGGGGAACGGGCATTGATGCGACATAGGGCCTCCTGGTTCAACACTGCACCTGAATCGGGGCAACGACGACGCCATCAACCTGAAATCTGGCAGCCCCGCTATCTTGACCCGGATGCAACCCGACCAAGACCGGAAGCTTTGCGTCCCCGCCTCGCGACGGGTTTGCCCTTGTACGACTTATCTACAGTAACGACGAAATATCGGCAGACTTTAGGGCGGACGCCTAAAACAATTTCCCTATTTATCAATCGATTGAGAAGAACTGTCGTCCACAGCCCGTCCCATGAACGACGAGGCCCCCTTTCGGGGGCCCCGGTAACGACGCGGCAAGCCGTTTCCCGACGGCCTTATTGCGACAACATCCTGTCCTTGGCCACGAAGTACTTGCGGGCAAAGGCCACAAGTTGTCCATCGCCGGGGTGATCGACGGTTTCGACCCCCACGACTTTTTTCACGATGTCATGATCGTGCGCATGGATATGCTTGATCAGTTCGAGCTTGGCGTGACCCGGGCCAACGATCAGGATTTCCGTGGCGCCGCTCAAGGCCTCCACGACATCGTGGTAATACTGCTGGTCCTCGGGCTGGCGGCTGCCGCTGACCGAGCCGCGCTTGCGCTGAAGATGGCGCGGCGGGTTGACGGGATGGATCACTGATTTCTCGACATCGTCCGGGCTGACGTGCATGACACGCGCCTCGTTGTGATCGAGCCAGACAACTGCATGGTAGTGCGACATAACATTCCTTTCGGGCTAATCGAATGAACAAATCCTTAATTGAAAAATAGGCCAAGGCTGCGCGACTGCAAGCGGCCGGCCCTGCCGAGCGGCAGCCGGCGCCTGTTTACCTGACCGCTTCCTTCAACTGATCCAGGATCGCCGGGTTCTCCAGGGTGGAGACGTCCTGGGTGATTTCCTCGCCTTTGGCGATCGCACGCAGCAGGCGGCGCATGATCTTGCCGGAACGGGTCTTGGGCAGGTTGTCGCCGAAGCGGATTTCATCGGGCTTGGCGATCGGGCCGATTTCCTTGCCTACCCAGTCGCGCAGTTCGGCGGCAATCTTCTTCGCTTCCTCGCCGACTGGCCGCGTACCTTTCAACACCACATACGCCACGACCGCCTCGCCCTTGATGTCGTGCGGACGCCCCACCACGGCGGCTTCGGCGACGCGCAGGTTGGAAACCAGCGCGGATTCGATTTCCATGGTGCCCAGACGATGCCCGGACACGTTCAGCACGTCGTCGATGCGGCCCATGATCCAGAAATAGCCGTTGACGTCGCGGTGCGCCGAGTCGCCGGCGAGATAGGTCTTGCCGCCGAGCTCCTCCGGGAAATAGGTCTTGACGAAGCGGTCCGGGTCACCCCAAAGGGTACGCAGTTGCGACGGGAAGGGGCGCTGGATCACCAGGTAGCCGCCCTGCCCTTTCTCGACCGGGTGGCCATGTTCATCGGTGATCGCAGCCAAGATGCCGGGCAGCGGCAGGGTGCAGGAACCCGGCTTGGTCGGCACCGCACCGGGCAGCGGCGAAATCATGTTGGCGCCGGTCTCGGTCTGCCACCAGGTGTCGACGATGGGGCAGCGGCCGCCGCCGATGACCTGGTGGTACCACATCCAGGCTTCCGGGTTGATTGGCTCGCCGACCGTTCCCAGCAGGCGCAGCGAAGTGAGATCGTACTGTGCCGGCAGGTCGGAGCCAAGCTTGATCAGGCTGCGGATCGCGGTGGGCGCGGTGTAGAAAGTGGTGACCTTGTGCTTCGCGACGGTCTCCCAGAAGCGCCCGGCATGCGGATAGGTGGGAATGCCCTCGAAAATGACCTCGGTCATGCCGAGCGCCAGCGGGCCGTAGGCGACATAGGTGTGGCCGGTGATCCAGCCGACGTCGGCGGTACACCAGTAGACATCACTATCCGGCTTGGCGTCGAATACCCATAGCATCGATAGGATGCCACCAAGCAGGTAGCCGCCGGTGGAATGCTGCACGCCCTTGGGCTTGCCGGTCGAGCCGGAGGTGTAGAGGATGAACAACGGATGTTCGGCGGACACCCACACCGGCTCGCAGGTCTCGGCTTGGGTCTGGACGAGTTCGTGCCACCACAGGTCACGCGTTCCCCAGTTGACCGCACCGCCGGAACGGCGATACACGACCACGCGCTCGACGCAGGAGGTGTCGCCCATCGCCAGCGCCTCGTCGACTGCGCGCTTCAGCGGCACGGCCTTGCCGCCCCGCAGCGATTCGTCAGCCGTGACGATCAGCTTGGCCTTGGCATCCTCGATGCGCTCGAACAGGCTCTTGGCGGAAAAGCCGCCAAACACCACCGAATGGATGGCGCCGATGCGCGCGCACGCCTGCATCGCCACCACGGCCTCGATGCTCATCGGCATGTAGACGATCACACGGTCGCCCTTTTCCACGCCGAGCGACTTCAGGCCGTTGGCGAACTGGCACACGCGGGCATGCAGTTCCTTGTAGGTGACCTTGGTCACCGCGCCGTCGTCGGCCTCGAAGATCAGCGCGGTCTTGTCGCCCTTGGTCGCCAGATGGCGGTCGAGGCAGTTGTAGGAGACGTTCAGTTCACCGTCGTCGAACCATTTGTAGAACGGTGCCTTCGACTCGTCGAGCACGTGGGTGAACGGCGTTTTCCAGGCAATGTGCTGGCGTGCCAGATCGGCCCAGAACCCTTCGTAGTCGGTTTCTGCCTGGCGACACAACGCCTCGTAGGCGGCCATGCCGGATACATTCGCCTGCTTGACGAACGCATCCGCTGGCGGGAAAACACGGGTTTCGGTCAAAATCGACTCGATGGCTGCCATACAGTCTCTCCACTGATAAAGTGTTGCGATAATCTCAGATTCTAATCCAAGCCATGAGCCATCCCGCACTTGAACGCGTTGCCCGCTGTTCACGTTATGGTCGTCGCCTGCTGACGGCGCAACCGAACCTGGCAGAAACCGTGGCGGGCCAGCTGGGCCAGGCCTTCAGCCGGGCGGCCATGCAGGCCTTTCTTGCCGCGCCCGCCTGTGCCGACGAGACCGCCCTGCACCAGCGCCTACGGCAATTGCGCCAGCGGGTGTGGCTGATCGTCACCGCGCGCGATCTGGCGGGCCAGGCCGATCTCGCCGAGGTGATGGCCACCTACAGCACGCTGGCCGAGGTGTGCATTGCCGCCGCGCTCGACTTCCATCACGCCGAACTGGCCGCGCGCCACGGCGAGCCGCGCGACGAAAACGGGATGCCGCAGCAGATGGTCGTGGTCGGCATGGGCAAGCTCGGCGGCTTTGAGCTCAACGTGTCGTCCGACATCGACCTCATCTATCTCTACCCCGAGGAAGGCGAGACGGCGGCCGACGATCCGTCCGCCTCGATCCGGCCGCTTTCCAACCACGAATTCTTCATCCGCCTGGGGCGCAAGCTCGCCGCCGCGCTGGGGGAGAACACCGCCGACGGCTACGTCTTCCGCGTCGACCTGCGGCTACGCCCGTGGGGCGAATCCGGCCCGTTCGCGATGGGCTACACGATGCTGGAAGACTACCTGGTGGCACAGGGGCGCCCGTGGGAGCGTTACGCCTGGATCAAGGCGCGCCCGCTCACCGGCAGCCGCCACGACGAACTGATGCAGATCGTGCGGCCCTTCGTGTTCCGCAAATACCTCGATTTCGGCGCCTTCGCCGCGATCCGCGACTTGCACGTGCAGATCCGCCGCGAGGTCGCACGTCGCGAGATGGCGCACAACGTCAAGCTGGGGCCGGGCGGCATCCGCGAAATCGAATTCACCGCGCAGGTGTTCCAGCTCATCCGTGGCGGCCAGATTGCCGCATTGCAGCAGCAGCCAACATTGGTCGTGCTGGACGCACTGGTGAAGACCGGCCTCATGACTGCCGACGCGCAGCAGGAACTCGCTGCCGCCTACGATTTCCTGCGCCGGCTGGAGCACCGCATCCAGTACCTGGACGACGCGCAGACCCAACTCCTGCCGGACGACGCCGAATCGCAGGCCATGCTCGCCGAGGCAATGGGCTTCCCCGACTACGCGGCCATGCTGACAGCGCTCGACCGCCATCGGAATAAAGTCACGCGCCATTTCGAGCAGGTATTCGCTGCGCCGCAGACCGACCAGAACAGCCATCCGCTGACCGCCGTGTGCTGCGGCACCGCAGACGCCGACGCCATCCAGGCGCTTCTGGAGAACGCCGGCTACGACGACCCGCCGCGCGTACTGGCGACGCTCGACGCCTTGCGCCAGAACGCCGCACGGCTGCCCGAATCGACGCAGCTCCGGCTCAACGCCCTGCTGCCGCCTGCGCTCGAAGTCATCGGCGGCCAGACCGACCCGGCGGTCACGCTGGAGCGCTTCGCCGCGCTCATCCAGTCCGTGTCCCGGCGTGCCACCTATCTCGCGCTGCTGGCCGAATATCCGGCGGCGCTGCGCCAACTGGTACGCCTGCTGGCGGCAAGCCCATGGGCCGCTCAGATGATCACGCGGCAGCCGCAACTGCTGGACGAACTGATCGCGCCGCAACACCTGATGAGCACGCCCGACTGGACGCAGCTCGCCGCCCAGCTGCACGCGGAACTGGACGCCCACCCCGGCGACACCGAAGCGCAGATGGATGCGCTGCGCCGCTTCAAGCAGGTGCAGACGCTGCACCTGCTTGCGCAGGATGTGGCGGGGCGGCTGACGCTGGAAGCGCTGTCCGACCACCTCTCCTATCTCGCCGACACGCTGTTGAACGAAACCCTGGCACGCTGCTGGGCTGGCCTGAAGACGCGCCACCGCGACACGCCGCGCTTCGCCATCGTCGGTTACGGCAAGCTCGGCGGCAAGGAACTCGGCTACGCCTCCGACCTCGACCTCGTGTTTCTCTATGACGACGCGGACGAACGTGCACAGGAAATCTACGCGCGGCTGGCGCAGCGCATCAACACCTGGCTCGGCACGCTCACCTCGACCGGGATTCTGTATGAAACCGACCTGCGTCTGCGCCCGGACGGCGCCTCCGGCCTGCTGGTCAGTTCGACCGAAGCCTTCCGCGACTATCAATTGCACCACGCCTGGGTGTGGGAACACCAGGCGCTGACGCGCGCCCGCTTCGTCTGCGGCGACGCGATGATCGGCGCAAGCTTCGAGGTCCTGCGCCGCGAAGTGCTGAGCGCCCCGCGCGATGCCGCCAAGCTACGCGAGGACGTACTGGCGATGCGCGAGAAAATGCACGCCGGCCACGTCAACAATTCCGACCTGTTCGATCTCAAGCACGACCGTGGTGGTATCGTCGACGTCGAATTCTGCGTGCAGTATCTGGTGCTGCGGCATAGCGCCGGCCACCCCGAACTCGCCGACAACGTCGGTAATATCGCGCTGCTGCAGCGCGCCGGTGCAGCCGGCCTGATCCCCGCCCCCCTCGCCCAGGCTGCCGCCGACGCCTATCGCGAACTGCGCCGCCGACAGCACGCGATCAAGCTCAGCGGCGCGGAATACGCCCGTGTACCACCGGCTGCGCTGGAAAGCGTGCGCGCCACGGTCACTGCACTGTGGGCGCAGGTGATGGACACGGCCACCTGAAATTCCTGCGATGATTAGCACTTTGCCGTATCCGGAGATTGCATCTTGAGCCCCAACGCCCTCGCCGCCAGGGAAGCCCTGCGCCAGTTTCGCGTGATTTTCGGCGCCGTGCGCCAGCATTTCCAGGCGGTTGAAAAAGCCTGCGGCGTCAGCGGGGCGCAGATCTGGGCCATGGCCGCGCTGCACCAGACGCCCGGCATGAAGGTGTCCGAACTGGCACAGGCCTTGTCGATCCACGCTTCCACGGCCAGCAATCTGCTCGACAAGATCGAGAAATCAGGATTGATCCGGCGCGAACGCAATAGTGTGGACCAGCGCGTAGTACGCCTGTATCTCACCGATGCCGGGGAAAAAGCACTGGGGAAGGCACCGCAGCCACTGACCGGCATCCTGACGCACGCCCTGGGACAGTTGCCGGATGACGCCTTGGCCCGCCTCAACCAGGATCTGGCAACACTGATCGCGCACATGGGCGAAGTCAACACGCAATACGCGCAAAAGCCCTTGTCGGAACTCTGAACCCTTGATTACGGGCTGGCGTATAGCCAGCCACGCCGCACCAGCGCCTTCTCGATTTCCACGCCGACGAACACCA
This sequence comes from Thiobacillus sp. SCN 63-57, assembly GCF_001725555.1. Classification (NCBI taxonomy): domain Bacteria; kingdom Pseudomonadati; phylum Pseudomonadota; class Betaproteobacteria; order Nitrosomonadales; family Thiobacillaceae; genus Thiobacillus; species Thiobacillus sp. SCN 63-57. The sequence goes on from NZ_MEGP01000007.1 coordinate 15,059, forward strand.
CCGACGACAGGCCCAGGCACATCGCCAGCTCGCCTGCGCTCAGCGGCGCGGTCCTGAAGATGGGATTGAGCCAGGGCACGTAGAGCACGGCCATCTGCAGGATGAAGGTCAGCAGCAGCGCGCCGGCCAGCGGTACGTTGGAGAGCGCCCCCAGGGTGAACAGCGACTCGCGCTCGGAGCGGATCGCCAGCACATGGCCCAGCTGCGACAGCGTGAGCACGGTGAACACCATGCTCTGCCAGTGCGCCGTACCGACATGGATCGCCCACGCCTGCGTCAGCAGCGACACGCCGCCCATCAGCAGGCCCACCCACAGGATGTGCTGCCACATGCCATGAGCGAAGATACTTTCTTTCGGCGGTCGCGGCGGCCGCTGCATGACGTCGCGTTCGGCGCGCTCGCCGGCGAGCGCGAGCCCCGGCAGGCCATCGGTGACGAGGTTGATCCACAGGATGTGGATCGGCAGCAGCGGGATCGGCAGGCCGAGAAAGGGCGCGAGGAAGATGGTCCATATCTCGCCCGAGTTGCTCGTCATGGTGTATTTGACGAACTTGCGGATGTTGTCGAAGATGCGACGCCCCTCGCGCACCGCATGGACGATGGTGGCGAAGTTGTCGTCGAGCAGCGTCATCGCTGCCGCCTCGCGCGCGACGTCGGTGCCGCCCTTGCCCATCGCGACGCCGATGTCGGCCATCTTCAATGCCGGCGCGTCGTTCACGCCGTCGCCGGTCATGGCGACGAATTCGCCCTTGTCCTGCAAGGCCTGCACGATCTTGATCTTCTGTTCCGGATTGATGCGGGCGTACACCCGTACCGATTCCACCTCGCGCTCGAATTCCGCCAGCGACAGCCGCGCCAGCCTGCCGCCGGTGAGCACCTTGCCGCCGTCGTCGATGATGCCGAGCCGGTGTGCGATGGCGCGCGCGGTGGCGGGATGGTCGCCGGTAATCATCACGGGGATGATGCCGGCGGCCTTGCAGGCGGCCACCGATTCGGCCGCCTCGGGGCGCGGCGGGTCGATCAGGCCGGCCAGCCCGATGAAGGTCAGATCGCTTTCCAGCGTGGCGGCATCGAGCGTGGCAGGCAGGTGCGGCAGCCGCTTCAGCGCGAAGGCCAGGACGCGCAAGCCCTGCGCGGCCAGCCGTTCGGCTTCGTCATGCAGCGCGGCCTGATCGATGGCGACGGTTTCGCCAACGCCCAGTTGATCGGCACACAGCGCCAGCACGCCTTCGGGCGCGCCCTTCACCAGCAGCAGGACCGCCTCGCCCTCGCGGTGCAGCGTGCTCATGCGCGCACGATCGGAATCGAAGGGAAGCTCAGCCAGGCGCGGCAGCGTTACCTGCCATTCCTGCTTGCTGAATCCGGCTGCCTGCGCGGCTTCGAGCAGCGCGGTTTCGGTGGGATCGCCGCTCAGCTTGCCGTCGCCACTGGCCACGGCATCGTTGCACAGCGCCATGGCGAGCCCCAGTTCATGCCACGGCGGCGATTCGTCCCCGGACAGGCCCGGGCGGGTTTCGCCGCCCGCGAGCACGCAATCGACCTGCATGCGGTTCTGCGTGAGCGTGCCGGTCTTGTCGGAGCAGATGGTGGTGACCGAGCCGAGCGTTTCCACCGCGGGCAGACGACGGATCAGCGCGTTCTGCTTCACCATGCGCGCCGCCCCCAGCGCGAGCGAGATGGTCACCACCGCCGGCAGCGCCTCGGGGATGGCGGCGACCGCCAGGCTGACCGCGGTGAGCAGCATCGTCAGCGGCGGCTCGCCGCGCAGCCAACCCGCCACGAAGATGATGGCGCAGATCGCCAGCACCACCAGCGCCAGGCTCTGGCCGAAACGCGCCAGGCGCTTTTGCAGCGGCGTCTTGCCGGATTCCCCGGACAGCAACGCGGCGATCTTGCCCAGCTCCGTCTGCATGCCGGTGGCTACCACCAGCCCCCGCGCGCGACCGTAGGTGGCGATCGTTCCCTTGTACGCCAGATTGAGGCGGTCGCCGAGCGGCAAGTCTTTTTCATGCAGACGCGCAAGCCGCTTGTCGACCGGCTGCGACTCGCCGGTGAGCGCGGATTCGTCGACCTTGAGCGAGGCCAGTTCGATCAGGCGCAGGTCGGCCGGCACGATGTTGCCGGCCTCGAGTTCCACCAGGTCGCCGGGCACGAGCTCCGTCGCGTCGATGAGTTCCGGGCGCCCCTCACGGATGACGCGCGCCTGCGGGCTGGCCATTTTCTTCAAGGCCGCCATCGCACGCTCGGCGCGGTATTCCTGGACGAAACCGATGATGCCGTTGAGGAACACGATGACCACGATGGCGATGGTGTCCTGTGGCTCGCCGATGAAGCCGGCGATCACCGCCGCGGCGATCAGCACCAGGATCATGAAGTCGGTGAACTGCGACGCGAGCATGGCGAGCGGGTGGCGGCGGCCGGCCTCGTGCAGGATGTTGGGGCCTACCCGGCCAAGTCGCGATTTGGCGGCTTCGGCAGTCAATCCCACGTCCAGGTCGCTGTCGAGATGTGCGGCGACCGCCTCGCTGTCGAGGCAATGCCAGTGCCGGACCGATTCGCCGCGATCAGTCGCCATGCAAATAGAGGAAGAGTGTGTTCAACAGATAAATGACCAGCAGCAGCAAGCTGATCCAGCTGACCGTGCGGAATACGCGCGAAGCGGGCCGCAGCACCAGTCCGACCACGGCCAGCCCGCTCATCATCATGGCGGAGAAGGCCGAGGTCGCATGGGTGATCGACACATGCGCCAGCAACGGGCCGGGCAGGTAGACCAGATCGTCGATGGCGAGAATGGCGATATTGAACAGATTGCTGCCGAACAGGTTGCCGATGGCCAGATCGACTGCGCCGATACGGAGCGCAGCGATCGTGACCACGACTTCGGGTGCGGAGGTGACGGCCGCAACGAACAGCGTCCCCACGAAACTCTGTTCCCAGGCTATGGCCACGGCCAGATCCTTGGCGATGAACGGCAGCCACGTACCGGCTGCCACCACCGCGACCGAGGCCAGGGCATAGCCCTGGACGGCCTGCTTCAGCGTCATCTCGGGGTGGATCTCGACGCGATCTTCCACGTATTCGCTGACCTGCGCCTGTTCATACCGATAGAGCGAGCGCATGGCCAGCAGGTACAGCAACAGGATGACCGGCGTATAGAGGCCGACATGGCCAAGGGAAGGAAAGGTTCCGGCACGGTACAGCAGCAGATTGAACCCGGCGAAACCGATCAGTGCGATGCCGTAGCCGGCGGACAGAACGTTGCCCTGGCGTGCGCGGGTGTAGACGGATTCCTTGCGGTACAGGAAATCGAGCAGCACGATGATGAGCAGGTTGAATACGCAGCTGCCCATGATGTCGCCCACGGCGATATCCGGCACCTGGGCGATCGTCACCGAAGACAGGCCGGTGACCAATTCCGGCAGCGACGTGACCGTGGCCAGCAGGATCAGGCCCACCCAGCCGCGGCTGAGTCCGCTTTTCTCGGCGATGATGTCGCCATAGCGCGAAAGCCTCACGCCCGCCACGCCGATCACGACGAGACAGGCGAACAACGAAGCCCAGATGAATGCGATTTCCTGCATAACGTGTTTGATGCAGCCTCGAATTCGGCGACACCTCGAAACGAATACTCCCGATTGCCTGGCGGTAACGGGCCGGGCCAATACCGGGCATCCCGCATGCCGCAACATGCCTGCCACCGAATCGGCAGGACATGGATGTCCGCAGCCAAAGGGTAACATGATGGTTGCCTGCAATCGTCGATATACCGGGCGTCGCCCGGCGCGCCGTGCAATATGAACTACCATTGCCGGAAAGCAAGGGCAGTTTGCGGGATGGTTTGCCTCGAGACGACAACGGCCAGCCCGATGCCTTCGTGCGCACGGCCTGCTTTGCTTCCATCGCCGCACTGTTTCCGACCAAGGAGTCGCCATGACCCAGGCCAGTACCCTGCTTGCCGCCACCGACTTTTCCGCTCCTGCACGCCATGCGCTGGAACGCGCCGCACAGCTTGCGCAAACGCGTCCCGGGGCCGGCCTCACCCTCGCGCATATCGTCAGCGGATCGGCGCTCGACGCACTGCACCGCATGCTGCCCGGCGAAGCCGTCACCCTGGAAACGCAGCTGCTCGCCCAGGCAGGAAAAAGCCTGGACGAACTGGCTGCCCATCTGGCGGGACACCATACGTACAGCATCGATACCGTCGTGACACAGGGATCCGCCGCCGCCGCCCTGGTCGACCTTGTCGAGACGCGCCCGGCCGACCTGCTGGTGATGGGCGCACGGGGTAAACATTTCGTAGTGGAGGTACTGCTCGGCTCCACCACCGAACGCGTCCTGCGCAAATCCCGCCGCCCGTTGCTGGCAGTCAAGCAACGCCCGCAGGCACCCTATCGGCGCATCCTCGCGCCCGTCGATTTCTCCGATCACGCCGCCGCCGCCATCCATGCCGCCCATGCCTGGCTACCTGACGCCGACATCGTGCTGCTGCATGCGTTCGAGGTGGAATGGGAGAGCACATTCCAACTCGCCGGAATAGATGACCAGCAGATTCATGAATATCGGATTCAGGCGCGCGATGCCGCACAGAAAGCGATGGAGACTTTCATCGGCAGGCTACGGGTGCCGGCTCGGCAGCTGACGCGTCAATTCGTGCATGGCGCCGCCACGTTACGCATACTGGAACACGAGCAGACGATGGATGCCGACCTGATCGTGATGGGCAAACATGGGCAATCGGTAATGGAAGAACTGCTGCTCGGTAGCGTCACCCAGCACGTGCTGACGCATTCCAGCAGCGACGTGCTGATTGCAGGCCATCCCGGCTAGCGAATCCACGCGTCGAGCCGTTGCGCCTCAGGACGTCGCTGCCGGCACTTCCTGCAGCAGACGCAGCGGCGGCGCGCTGCCGTCCTTGTTCTGTCCGGCATACACGGTGAGATGCGGGAAGGGAATCTCGACGCCGGCGGCGTCGAACGCCTTTTTCAGGCGGTACAGGAATTCGCGCCGCACGCCCCACTGCTCCAGCGGCATCACCTTGAAGCGACAGCGGATCACGACGGCCGAATCCCCCCATTGGTCGACGCCGGCAATTTCAAGGTCGTCGACAATCTTGCCGCCCAGTTCCGGATCGGCGCGCAACCCGGTCGCCACCTCACGCATCAAGCCATAGATTTCGTCGACATCCTCGCGGTAGGCGACGCCGACATCGATCACAGCATAGGCGAAACCGCGGCTGCGGTTGGTCACGGTATCGACGTGTCCATTCGGGATGTAATGCACGCTGCCTTCGTAATCGCGCAGGCGGATATAGCGCAGGGTCATCTCTTCGACCAGTCCGCCCTTGCCGGCCACTTCCACCACGTCGCCCTGGCGTATCTGGTTTTCCAGCAACAGGAACAGGCCGGTGAAGTAATCCTTGACCAGGCTTTGCGCGCCAAAGCCGATGGCGATGCCCAGCACGCCGGCGGCGGCGAGGATGGGCGCGATCGAGATGCCGACCTCGCTCAGGACCAGCATGGCGGTGACCAGCGTGACGACCACCAGGATGATGTAGCGAAACACCTGCTCCAGCGTATTGAGCCGCTTGATCCGTTCGGGATCGTCGACATCGTGCTGCATGTGCCGCCGCAACCGCGCCACGGCCTTGCGCGCGACGCACAAGACCAGCCATGACAGCCCCAGGATGAGGAGGACATGCAGGGCGGTCACGACCAGTTCGCGCCATTCCCCTAGATAGCCGATTGCCGTGTTCAGATAATCCGTGGGCATGAAAATTCAGTCCTTTCCTACTGCGCGCGCCAGCGGGCGGAATTGCAGATGATGAAACAGTTGCAGGTAGCGGCTGACTTCGCCGCGCTCCAGATTGCTGACGAATTTCCAGAAACCGTAGATGCGCGACAGCGTCATCATGCGTTCGGCGTACAACTGCCAGGTGTAGCGGGCGGCCACGCGCGCCAGGGAGCCGGTAGAAATACGCTGCCAGCGCGTCGGATCGGCCGCACACTGCTGCAGGAAATCGGCGATCGCCTCGGCGGCGGCCGCGCCCTCGTTGGGGTCGATGTGGAAACCCGACACGCCATGCTGGATGATCTCGAGCGGCCCACCGTAGCGCGTGGCGAACACCGGCAGGCCGGAGGCCATCGCTTCGATCAGCGTGAGGCCGAAGGCTTCGAACAATGCGGGCTGGACAAATACACCACGCCGGTCGGCGACATGGCGGTAGAGTTCGCCGGCAAGGTTCTTGTCGAGGCGGGTGCCCAGCCAGCGCATCCGTCCATCCAGCCGGTACTGGTCCATCAGCGCATGCATGCGGGCGATCTCGGCCTTCTCCTCCTCGTCGGTCGAGGCCGCCGCGTCGATGTAACCGCCGACCACCACCAGGTTGGCGGCTTCGGCCAGGCGTTCGCAGGCACCGAACCATTCGGTCAGGCCGGTGAGGTTCTTGATGCGGTCGAGCCGCGCCATGGTGAAGATGAGCGGCTTGTCGGGGTCGTCGAACTGTCCGCGGAACGGCACGCCGGGGTCGGGCGCATAGAGCAGGCGCTCGATCTCGGGCATCAGTGAATGCAGGCGTCGCGCCGTGTCGGTGTAAGGGAAATAGATACCGGCGTCGGCGCCCGGCGACACGATGTTGAACTTGGGATCGAACAGGTCGATGCCGTTGACGACACGGTACAAGCCCGGCAGGGTATACGCTCGGTAGCTTTCGTACTGCCCGATGCTGTGCGCGGTGCCGGCGATTTCCTGGTAGGTGCTGGTGATGATGAAGTCGGCATGGTTCATGCCGATCAGATCCGCCGTGTACTGGCAGGCAAAGTGATAGGTCGCGTCGTTGGCTTCCCAGTACAGCGCCGAGTGCAGGTACTTGGTCTGCTCCAGCGCATGGGCGATGTTGCACTGGGTCACGCCGAGCCGCTCCGACAGCAGGCTGGCCACCAGGTTGCCGTCGGAATAGTTGCCGATGATGAGGTCCGGGCGTCCACCCAGCTGGGCGAGCGCCTCACGCTGCACATTGACCGCGAAGGCTTCCAGGTAGGGCCAGATTTCGAAACGCGAAATCCATTGCCGCACGATTTCACCATTGGAATGATGGAAAGGCACGCGCACGATCCAGGCATGGTCCGTGCCCTGGATTTTTTCCAGCGGCATGTTGCAGGTGGTGCCGTCCGATTCGGGAATCAGTCGGGTCACGACGACGATCTTCGGATCGACCTGCACACCCTGGATCGCCATGCGGTCACGCATCTCGTGCTCCAGCGCGCGTACCTGGTCGAGGATGTAGACCACCTGACCGCCGGTGTCGGGGCGTCCCAGCACATTGTCCTGGCCGAAATAGCCGTGCGGCGACAGGATCAGCAGACGCGAGATCATCGGAATGCGCGCCAGAAACGCTTCCAGCGCGGTGGGCGACGGGGCCTCCAGGATATCGACCAGCAGGCCCATGGTTTCGCTCGTCCGCGCCGCCGTGGCACCCCAGCCAGGCTCGAATCCCAGCCGGCCAAGCGCGGCCGCCAGGTCGACCCACGGCGTGTCGGGGTCGCGCGCTTCGAGCTGCTGCATGGCCTCGCGCAAGGCGGCACGCAAGGCAGTCACGTCGCCGAGGTGCGGCGCCAGCATCAGCTGCTGGCCGTCGATCGAGTGCATGCGCAGGAAGTTCAGCATCCGCGCGTGGCCCACCTCGGGCCGGGTGAACATCGCGCTCGCCAGATGCCGGTTGAGATGCAGCACGCCCTGCCCGATCGAGCGCGTTTCCTGCAGCCGCGGCACATGGCGGCCAAAGGGTTCGAAATCGATTTCCAGCACGCTATCGCCGTCGTTCGGCGGTTTCACGAACAACTCCTTGGACGCGAGGAATTCGCTCACCGACACGCTTTCCGGCATCAGTTGCTCCTGATGCATGCGCAGATAACGCCAGCGTCCCGCCCCTTCGCGCAAGGCGAAATAGGCCCAGGGGTGCTGGAACACGCCTTCCTGGAAATGACGCACAGCCTGTTGCAGCGGCGTGCCGTCGAGCGAACTGGCGGATTCCGCAGCCAGGGTGTCGAGCACATGGCACAGGTCGCTTTGCAGCAGCAGCACGCGGTTCTCGGCGAAACAGCGGCGCAGAAAGGCATCCACCGGATCGCGATGATCCGTCGTCCAGGTTCTCAATGCATCGATCATGCCGCCTCCTGCTGTAACGTCGGCGCCGGGTTGCAGGCAAACCCGTAATGCGCCATGCCTTCGAGAATGCCGGATGCGCTAGGCGTCTCGGCGAAATAGATCTGTTCCAGCCCGCGCAGCTTTTCCAGTTCGGCGCTATGGTTGGACACCACCACGGCCTGCGTGTCCCCAACCAGCATTTCCAGATCGTTGCCGGAGTCGCCCGCCACCAGGAAGGCACGCAACGGCAATCCCCATTTATAGGCCAGATAACGGATGGCCTGTCCCTTGGATGCGCGGACCGGCAGCACGTCGAGGAAGATATCGTGCGAATGGATCAGGTTGGCATGCAACCCTGCCTGGCGTAGAAGTGCCTTGAGTTCGCGCAATGTCGGCGCCGTATCCGGGTCGGCGTTGAAACTCAGTTTGAATTCACTTTGCTGATCGTCGGATTGCAGCGTCAGCCCTGGCAGGCCTGTGAACAACGAAGCCACGGCATCGCGCCGCCACAGGTGCTGGATATGGCGGCGCCAGCCGCTATCGGGGCGGATCTCGGGACCGTAATGGATTTCACTGCCGACTGCGGTGATCAGTACGTCGGGCAGCGGGACACGCGACTGCCGCAACACGTCGAGCGTACTCGGCAGATGGCGCCCGGTCGCCACGCCGAAGCCGAAGCCGCGCGGCTGCGTGCGGAGTACGCGAATCAGGGCGTCGAGACCGGCGCGGTCGCCCAGCAATGTGTTATCGATGTCGCTGACCAGCATGCGCCGCACGTAGGGCATGAGGCTGGCCGCTGGACGATGCACTTCGCGTTCGCGCCGTACCTGTTTGCGGCTACGGCGGATCACCCGGTCGACCGCCTTGAGGTATTTCTCGACATGGGCATCCCAGGTGTAGTGACGTGCCACACCGCTGATGCCGCGCCGCGCATAGCGCTGCCAGGCACGAGGGTCCGATACCACGTCGAGCAGGCCGCGCGCGATGTCCATGCTGTCGAGGGGATCGACCAGCACGCCGTTTTCGCAATGCGCAATGATGTCGGGGGGGCCGCCGTCGCGGGTGGCGACCACCGGCAGACCGCTCGCTGCCGCTTCGATCAGGGTCAGGCCAAAAGGCTCGGTCAGTGCCGGATTGACGAACACACCCCGGCGTTGTGCCGCCAACCGGTAGAGCGCTGGGATATCGTCCGGCTGATGCTGTTTGGGCAGCGCCACGCTGCCCCACAGGTCGTAGCGGTCGACGTCGAGCAACAAATCCTTCAATACATCCGCCTGGGCCTCATCCAGATTGCGAATGTCGTCACGGTTGCCCGCCACGATCGCGAGATTGGCGCGCGCGCGCAACTCGGGCGATTCGCCATAAGCCGCCACCAGCCGTTCCAGGTTCTTGCGCATTTCGGGACGGCAGATGGCGAGGATGAGCGGCTTCTTCGGCTGCGTGAAAAAGCGATCGACCAGCGCCGGCACATGGGGAGGAATCGGCGCACGTCCGGGCGGCGCGAAACGCGACGTATCGGTGCCGGGCGGAACCACCACGATCCGCGCCGGCTGATGGTTTTCATACAGGCCATACTGTTCGCTGCTTTCCTGCGCGGTACTGGTGACCACCAGGGCGGCGTGTTCGAGCACCTCCTCCTCGGCAGCGATACGACGCGCAAAATTGAACTGGCGATCGATCGCCTGCGCCTTGCGGCCATGGTCGAGCAAACGCTGACGCTTGCAGCGCCCGAGCGAGTGGCCGGTATGCACCAGCGGAACACCCAGCAGCTGCGACAGATGCACGCCCACGTAGCCGGCGTCGGCATAGTGGCTGTGGATGACATCGGGCAGGCGCGGTTGCTGGCGCAGATAGCTGAGGGTGCGGTCGACCAGTTGATCGAGGTGACTCCACAGGCTTTCCTTGCGCAGATAACGCCTCGGCCCGCAGGGCAGCCGCACCAGACGCGCACGCTCCCCCAGCGCTTCGCTCGGCACCGCATAGTCCGGCGACACCGAGGCATCGTCGACCAGGCGCGTGACCACGTCGACCTGCTCGATCCGGGGATGGCGCCCCAGCGCCCGCGCCAGTTCGATCACGTAGAGCGTCTGGCCACCGGTATCGGCGTCGCGCCCCAGTTCCAGGTCGTGTCCACGCATCAGCCCGTGCACACTCAGCATCAGCACATAGATATCACGCACGCATCACCTCAGATTCGAGCCGCCAGTCGCGTATGAACGGACGATAGAAATCCTGCGAGGCCGGTACCGCACCACGTATGCCGCACAAGGCGCGAGCAAAGGCATCGGCGCGCGCCAGCTGCTTGGCCAGAGGCCAGCCGCGCAACATGCCGAGCATGAACACGGCGGCAAAGCCGTCGCCCGCCCCCACGGTATCGACCACCTGGCTCAGCGGCGTCCCGGTCACCGATTCGATACGCCCGGCGGCATCGAGCGTCCAGGCGCCCCCCGCGCCGCAGGTCACGACCAGCCTCTGCAGGTCGAAGCCCGACAGCAGCACGGCGGCTCGGGCTTGCGGCGTGGCGCCATCGAGCGAAAAAAGATCGCCAATGCGGACCAGTTCGTCCTCATTGAGCTTGGCCACGCGGGCCTGCTGCAGCGACCAGCGCAAGGTGTCGGCATCCACCCAGGGGTCGCGCAGGTTGACGTCCAGAAACGCGCACGCATCGACAGTGGCAAGCAGTTCACGCAACGCGCGGCGCGAATCACCCCGCTGCGACAGTGTGCCGAAGTAGACCATCTGCGGATGTAAGGACAGGCCTACCATCCGTGCCAGACTGGCGTGAATGTGGTCGTAGGCCTGGTCGGACAGGATGTCGAACGCATGGCCGCGAGCGGTCTCGGTCACCTTGACCCGTCCGGTCGGACGCGCCGGATCGCGCTGCACGCCGCGCATGTCGAGGCCGCGTTCGCCCATCGCCTGCAACAGCTGGTCGCCCAGCGCGTCCTTGCCCGCCCGCGTCACCAATACTGGGTGCGCACCCAGCGCGCCGAGATGACACGCCACGTTGAATGGCGCGCCGCCCAGCACGTTGCGGTCGCGAAACTGATCGACCAGGGTTTCGCCAAAGGCAATCACAGTCTGGCTGTCCTCCCGGACCGCAGCGTGGGGTGCTGTCGCTTCACTCGGCATCGTCATGATGAACACTCACATAAAACATATTGCACAATAGTTTCTATTGACACGCTGGCCAACCGAAGATTCCTCAGGCTAGATCGTGTAATCCAGTTTGAACAGCAGAGCCGTGTCGGCACTGCCCTTGCCCGCAGCGGGCACGGCGTCGTAATCGAAATTCACCTGGGTCCCCAGACTGAAACCCTTGCCCATTGGCACCCGGAACCCGGTACGACTCTGGTAGAGGTAATCATCCAGCGACTCCAGGCTCAACAGCAGGTCGCTGTTGTGGAACAGCTTCAGGCGCCCCTGCCAGACAGTCTGCTCGTAGCGGGCGCCGAATCTCGCACTGGGAAAACGGGTGTCGGCCGCGTGGGCGTAGTCTTCGTTCACCAGGCTCAGGCCGCCTTCCAGCGACAGCTTGAGATCGTCGCGCTCGAATAACTGGCGGCCGGCCCCTGCGCCCAGCGTGCTGCGCAGATCGAGGCCGGCCTGCCCGTCATGGTCGAAGCGGGTGTTCGCATAGTAATAGATGCGCTCGCTGGCGAAATGGTCATATTTCATCCCCACCCGCCAGTTCGACGCAGTCTCGACGCCATCCTGCCCCGCCTCGTTGAGTTCGCCGTCGAGCGTCACGCGCTGGCCGGCATTGCGCGCGACCAGTTCGCCGTCCAGATGTAGGGCCTGTGCATCGGTATTGCCACGCGCAAGGTTGCCGCCCAGCGATGCGCGTCCGCTCAACACGGTCCGGTCGCCCTGCCGCGGCGGGTTGATGGCGTCGATGCGGTCGAGTGCCAATGGAGCAGTCTCGGCCAGGCTGCCGATCCGGATGCGCACTTGGCGTGCGCGGTCGGTCTGTAATTGGCCGTCCAGTTCGGTTCCGTCGGCCAGGCGCACCCGCACCGGCGCGTCGGTTTCGATCTGGTCCACCTGGGTCCATGGCAATTTGAGCGTGCCTGCATAGGCGGTTTTCAACCACAAGGTTTTGGTTTCCAGGCGAACGAGGGTACCGCTCAGGCGGTCTCCATTGAGGAGCGTGACCGTGTCGGCCAGGGCAGTGGACGTGAACAGGCAACCCACCGCCACAATTTTCCAGTCGTGCTTCAACGTATTCCTTTCCCAGGCCAAATCGATGAGGACAGCCGTATCGACAGAGAAAACTCGAGCCGGACACGCTGAAAGGAAATTCGGATGCGCGATTGCCGGCAAGCCGGATCGCAAGATCAAGCCGGATCGCAAGATGATGCGCAGGTCGCCTGACACCCTTGGCCATGAACTGGATGGTGGGCGAGCTGCCTTTTTATGTTTGCACAAAATTATTTATCTACGCAAGCCCAATTCACCCTGCGCTTGTCATGCACGTTAAGATAATCCCGCTGCGCGTCGCCCTGAGTGCCCACAACAACAAACCTGATGCCAGCTGAACCCTTACCCGACAGGACATCCCCATGGAACTCCACCAATTCTTTCTGTACCTCGCCGTCATCCTGATCGCCGCGCGGCTGTTTTCCGAGATCGCGGGACGCCACGGCATCCCGTCGGTGATCGGCGAGTTGCTGGCTGGTCTGTTGATCGGTCCGTCGCTGCTGGGCTGGATCTCGCCCGACGACACCATGAAGCTGCTGGCGGAGATCGGCATCATCCTGCTGCTGTTCGAGGTCGGCATGGATACCGACCTGTTCCGCTTGGCCAAGTCCGGCATCAAGCCCATCGTCGTGGCGGTCATCGGCTTCGCCCTGCCTTTCGCGCTCGGCTATGCCGTCTGCCGCTGGGGCTTCGGCCTCGACAATCTGGTGGCACTGTTCATCGGCGGCACGCTGACCGCGACCAGCATCGGCATCACCGTGCGGGTGCTCGATGACCTCGGCAAGCGGCACACGGACGAGGCGCAGATCGTGATCGGCGCGGCAGTGCTGGACGATATTCTCGGCGTGCTCGCCCTGGCTTTCCTGTACCAGTTCGCCGAGCAGCGCGAAGTCTCGCTGGCGGCCACCGGCACGGTCGCGCTCTTCATCGTGCTGTTCATGCTGCTGTCGCCACTGGTCGCCAAGCTGGCCGGCCAGATCATCGACCATTACGACCAGCGCTCGGCCACCCCCGGCCTGCTCATCACCATGGCGCTCGCATTGATCCTGCTGTTTTCCTGGCTGGCGCATGCGGTGGGCGCACCGCTGATCATGGGCGGCTTCGCAGCAGGCATCGCGCTGTCGCAACACTTCCGCTTCGACGTGATGAGCCGGCTCGGCATGCCGGCGCTCGACCGCTGGTTCGCACCCAGCCCGCAACTGGCGCACCGGCTGGAAGAACAGATGCGGCCGCTGATCCACACCTTCGCCCCGCTGTTCTTCGTGATGGTCGGCGTATCGCTCAACCTCAACACGGTGGACTGGGGCTCGCCCCGCGTCTGGCAGCTGGGCGGCGCCCTGATCGTGGTAGCCATCGTCGGCAAACTCGCCGCCGGCTTCTTCATCCGCGAAAGCCGTTTCCGCCAGGTGGCCATCGGCCTGTCGATGATTCCGCGCGGCGAGGTTGGCCTGATCTTCGCGCAGTTGGGGTTGAACCAGGGCATCCTCGATGCCGAGACCTATGCTGCGCTGCTGATCGTCATCGCGCTCACCACGGTTGCGCCGCCCTTCATGCTGAAGGCCTACTACGGTCGCCACGCGGGTGCAGCGGCATGAATGCGCTACCGTCCGCCCGGCGCATCTGCAAAAATGCGGTCTTTACCCACGAAAGCCGCCTGCCATGACCCTGCGCGCCGTGCCACTCCTTCCGGAACCTGTTTGCCTGCGTCCGGACACGTCCCTGCTGGAGGCCTTGCGCCTGATGCTGGACAAGAGCGTCAACCACCTGCCAGTCTGCAATGGCGGCATATGGGCCGGGTTGGTGGACATCAACGACATCCTGGGTGAACTGCTGCCGGCCAGCGCGCGCGGCGAGCACGGCCTGAAGGACCTGCGCTTCGTCGGCGACGGAACCGCGCTGATCGCAACCCACATCAAGGAACTGGCGGCCAAGCGAGTGCTCGATGTGGAGCTGCTCGACCTGCCGACCCTGGATGAAGACACCCCGCTGCTGGAAGCCGCCCTGCTGCTGCATCGGCATGCCGCGCCGCTGCCGGTTCTGGGAGCGGACGGCAGGCTCAAGGGCATGCTGTCGCGGCGCGCCCTGCTGGCGCACCTGATCGCCCAGGTCGGAATCTGACATGACACATCCCGCAACCGCCGAAACCCTCTTCGGCTTGTCGCCCCTTGTGGTGTCGCTTGCCATCTTCGTGCTGACCTACGCCGTCATCGTCACCGAGAAGATCAACCGCTCGGTGGTCGCACTGCTCGGAGCCGGATTGATGGTGTTCGCCGGCGTGCTGAACCAGGCCGAGGCCTTTCACGGCATCGACCTCAACACCATCAGCCTGCTCACCGGCATGATGGTCATCGTCGCCATCACACAGAAAAGCGGCGTGTTCCAGTACGTGGCGGTCAAGGCCGCCAAGGTCGTGAAGGCCGATCCATGGGGCCTGCTGGTCATGCTGTCGCTGGTGACCGCCGTGTTCTCCGCGCTGCTGGACAACGTCACCACCGTGCTGCTGATCGCCCCGGTGACGCTGCTGATCACCGATGCCCTGCGCATCGGTCCCTATCCCTATCTGTTCTCGGTGATCTTCGCCTCCAACATCGGCGGTACCGCGACGCTGATCGGCGACCCGCCCAATATCATGATCGGCTCGGCGGCCAAGCTGACCTTCAACGACTTCCTGATCAACGTGGGGCCCGTCGCCGCCGTCGTCATGGCGCTGACGCTGATCCCCATCTATTTCATCTGGGGACGCAAGCTGCGTGCCGCGCCGGAGGACCGCGCCCTGGTGATGGCGTTCAACGAACGCGAATCCATTACCGATGCGCGCCTGCTGAAGCAGGCGCTGTTCGTCATCGCGCTGGTGATCGCGGGCTTTGTGTTCGCGCATGCCCTCGGGCAGGAACCGGGCACCATTGCGATGTTCGGCGCCGCGCTGCTGCTGCTGCTCCGCGTCTATGACAAGAAAGCCGAAGAGCAGTCGCACGCCATCCACCACACCTTCGGCGAGGTCGAATGGATCACCATCTTCTTTTTCATCGGCCTGTTCGTGGTGGTGGCCGGTATCGAGAAGGCAGGCGCGCTGGAACTACTGGCGCACAAGATCGTCGAGTGGACCGGCGGCAACTTCACCGCCACCGCCTATACCATCCTGTGGGTCTCGGCCGTACTCTCCGCCGTCGTCGACAATATTCCCTTCGTCGCCACCATGATCCCGGTGATCCAGAGCATGGGCAACGCGTTCACACCGGAGCAGATCGACATCCTGTGGTGGGCGCTGTCGCTGGGCGCCTGCCTTGGCGGCAACGGCACCCTGGTGGGGGCGTCGGCGAACCTGGTCGTCGCCGGCATGGCCGAGCGTGCCGGCCAGCCGGTCCGCTTCCTGCCCTTCATGTTGATGGCGTTTCCGCTCATGCTGGCGAGCATCGCGGTAAGCAGCGTGTATCTCTGGATACGCTACCTCTAGGCGCACGACGGAGTCCGGGATTACGTCTACAGTGGGAAGATGAACCCGCTTCACGCTCTGTCGCGCTTTGCGCTGTGGACATGTTGTCTAATTCTGCTGCCTTTTTCCGCCAACGCCGCCACCGTGCGCGTGTTGACAGTACAGGGCGCGATCGGACCTGCCAGCGCGGACTACCTGGTACGCGGCCTGGACAAGGCGATCGCAGACCGGGCCCAGCTGGTCGTGATCGAACTGGACACGCCAGGCGGGCTGGACACCTCGATGCGCGACATCATCAAGGCCATCCTCGCCTCGCCGGTGCCTGTGGCCACCTATGTCTCGCCCCAGGGCGCGCGTGCCGCCAGCGCAGGCACCTATATCCTCTATGCCAGCCACATTGCGGCGATGGCGCCGGCCACCAACCTCGGTGCCGCGACACCGGTCGAGCTGGCGCCGGCTGGCGACAAGCCCGACGCAGCCAGACCCGCCGACGCGCCGCCGGGCGATGCCAAGATGCGCAAGGTGGTACATGATGCCGCGGCCTACATTCGCAGCCTGGCCGGGTTGCGCGGGCGCAATGCCGAGTGGGCCGAACGCGCCGTGCGCGAAGCGGTCAGCCTGCCAGCGTCGGAGGCGCTGAAATTGAAGGTGATCGACGTGGTGGCGACGGATCTGGACGATCTGCTGCGGCAACTGAACGGCCGCAGCGTCAAGCTGGGCGATCGGACGATCACCCTGGATACCGTCCATGCCACGGTCGAGCGCGTCATGCCCGACTGGCGCAGCCGTCTGCTGGCCGTGATCGGCGACCCCAGCATTGCCTATATCCTGATGCTGCTCGGCATCTACGGGCTGATCTACGAATTCGCCAACCCCGGCATGCTGTTTCCCGGCGTGGTCGGCGGCATCTGTCTGCTGCTCGGGCTGTTTGCGATGCAGGTCATGCCGATCAGCTATGCGGGGCTGGCCCTGATGCTGCTGGGCATCGTGCTGATGATTTCGGAGGCGTTCGTGCCCAGCTTCGGCGCGCTTGGGCTGGGCGGCATCGCCGCCTTCGTCATCGGCTCGGTCATGCTGATCGACACCGACCTGCCCGGCTACGGGCTGCCGTGGATGCTGATCGTTCCGGTGGCGGTGGCCAGCGCACTGTTCAGCTTCTTCGTCGCGAGCATGGCGCTGCGCGCGCGCCGGCGGCCGGTGGTGACCGGCGCCGAGGAACTGGTTGGCGCCACGGGTGTCACCCTGGAGGATATCGAACACGAAGGCTGGGCACGCGTGCACAGCGAGCACTGGCGCGTGCGCAGCCAGACTCCGCTCCCACGCGGCAGCGCGATCCGCGTGCGCGCGCGACACGACCTGATCCTCGATGTCGAACCCTGGCAAGGAGAATGAGCATGTTTGAATTCAGCGGCCTCACCCTCGTATTTGTCATCATCGTGCTGATAATCGCCAGCCTGCGCATCCTGCGCGAGTATGAGCGCGGCGTGGTGTTCATGCTTGGGCGTTTCTGGAAGGTGAAGGGGCCGGGACTGGTGGTCGTCCTGCCCGGCATCCAGCAGATGGTACGGGTCGACCTGCGCACCGTGGTGTTCGATGTGCCAAGCCAGGACGTGATCTCGCGCGACAACGTCTCGGTCAAGGTTAACGCGGTGGTGTATTTCCGCGTCATCGACTCGGCCAAGGCGATCCTGCAGGTGGAGGATTTCCTGAACGCGACCAGCCAACTGGCGCAAACCACGTTGCGGGCGGTGCTGGGCAAGCACGAACTCGACGAGATGCTGTCCGAGCGCGAACGTCTGAATCAGGATATCCAGCAATTACTGGACACCCAGACCGACGCCTGGGGCATCAAGGTCTCCAATGTCGAGATCAAGCATGTCGACATCGATGAATCGATGGTGCGTGCGATCGCCAAGCAGGCCGAGGCCGAACGCGAGCGGCGCGCCAAGGTGATCCATGCGGAAGGCGAACTGCAGGCATCGGAAAAACTGCTTGCAGCCGCGGAAATTCTCGCCACCAAACCGCAGGCCATGCAGCTGCGCTATCTGCAGACACTTTCCAACATCGCCGGCGACAAGACCAATACCATCGTCTTCCCGATGCCGGTCGAGTTGTTGAACCTGCTGCAGCGCGGCACGAAGCCGGGTGAATGACGCTCTTTGAAGCCCAGCGTCCGCTCGCGTATGGGTGGTCATCGGCCCCGCATCACGGTATGCTCACTTTCACGTCCCGGCCGCACACGGGAACTCGTACCGGCCTGATCGACTCAGAGTGGGTACCTTGTTTCGAAATATGTAGAGGAGCTTAGATGAACCCGCAAGTCACTACCCTGGGGCGCAGCCAGTCTGCTGCCGTATCGGCCACCAACAAGGTCGTCAAGAACACCTACATGCTGCTGGCGATGACGCTGGCATTTTCCGCGGCAACCGCAGGTGCGGCGATGGCGCTGAACCTGCCGCATCCCGGCATCATCCTCACGCTGGTCGGCTACTACGGCCTGCTGTTCCTCACCACCAAGTTCCGCGACAGCGGACTCGGCATTGCCTTCGTGTTCGGCCTCACCGGCTTCATGGGCTACACGCTCGGCCCCATCCTCAACGCCTATCTGGCCATGCCCAACGGCTCGCAGGTGGTGATGATGGCGATGGGCGGCACCGCGGCAATCTTCCTTGCCCTGTCGGCCTACGTGATGACCACCCGCAAGGATTTCAGCTTCATGGGCGGCTTCCTCATGGTCGGCATCCTGGTTGCCTTCCTCGCCGGCCTGGGGGCGATCTTCTTCCATATGCCCGGCCTGTCGCTGGCAGTATCCGCAATGTTCGTGCTGCTGATGTCCGGCCTCATCCTGTATGAGACCAGCAACATCATCCACGGCGGCGAAACCAACTACATCATGGCAACCGTCACGCTGTTCGTGGCCATCTTCAACCTCTTCACCAGCCTGCTGAGCCTGCTGGGCTTCGCCAATAACGACTGAACGTGAACGGCCTCGAAAAAACGGCACCTGTTACGGTGCCGTTTTTCATTGACACCCACTGCCATCTCGATGCGGCCGAATTCGACGCCGATCGCGACGCCGTGTACGCGCACGCCACCGCTGCCGGAGTCGGCCTCCAGGTCGTCCCGGCCATCAGCCGCGACAATTTCGCCGCAGTGGCCACCGTTTGTGCGCGCTATCCCGGCTGCCTGCCGGCATGGGGGCTGCACCCCATGTACATCGGCATCCACCGCCCGGAACACCTGGCCGATCTGCGTGCGCAAATCGAGGCGGAGCGCCCGTTGGCTGTGGGCGAAATCGGCCTTGATTTATTTGTCAGGGACCTTGACCATGCGACGCAGGAATTCTTCTATGTCGAACAGCTGAAAATCGCACGCGACTACGACCTGCCCGTGCTGCTGCACTGTCGCAAGGCTAACGACGAACTGCTGAAGCACTTGCGCAGAATCAGGGTGCGCGGCGGCATTGCCCACGCCTTCAACGGCAGTCCGCAGCAGGCGGACGAGTTCATCAAGCTGGGGTTCAAGCTCGGCTTCGGCGGCGCCTTCACCTGGACCCGCGCCAACAACCTGCGGCGGCTGGCAGTCGACTTGCCGCTCGATGCCATCGTGCTGGAAACCGACAGTCCCGACATCCCGCCGGCGTGGATCGGGCGTGGACGCAACGCACCGGGCGAACTGCCACGCATCGCGCAAACCCTGGCCGAACTGCGCGGACTGGATATTGTCGCCGTGGCCCGTGCCACTACCCGCAACGCGCGGACACTCTTCGGCCTGGCGGAAGACCCGGTTTAGGCCCGCCGGGCTGCCAGCCTGATTTCGCTCGACAGCGTGGTCAGCACGATCTGGTTCTTGCCATCCTTCTTGGCCGCATACATATTGAGGTCGGCCTCGTGGACGATCCGTTCGGCGCCCAGACGGTCCGCATCCAGGCCGCTCGCCACCACCATCCCAACGGAGGCGGTCACATGGACCGGATTACCGTCGATCGCCCCGATGGAGGCGATGGATTGCCGGATTCTCTCCGCGACCCTGCGGGCCCGTTTGCCGGAATCATGCACCCGCAACAGGACGACGAACTCATCTCCGCCCAGGCGGGCCAGAACGTCCTCACCCCGCAGCACAGCGCTCGCGCAGTTGGCCGCTTCCTTGAGCAGCATGTCACCCTGCGCATGCCCGAGCCTGTCGTTGACCTGCTTGAACCCATCCAGGTCGAAGTAGAGTACGGCGATGGCCGAACCCGTGCGCCGGGCGTGGGCGCTTGCCTTCTCGAACTCGTCGAACAATGCCGCCCGGTTGGGCAAGCCGGTCAGGCCATCCTTCAGGGCCATCCTCTCCATGTGGTCGGCGTATTGGGCAAGCCTGGCCTGACCGTCGTGAAAACCGCGGATCAGACTCGCCACATAGGCCGGGATCGCCGAATTGAGCAATACCAGGCTGATGATCCAGATAGGGCGCTGGCTCCAGTAATCCGACACCATGCTCAGGACGATCAGCCCGATAGTCGCGAGGGTGGCCGACAGGGCCATCCATTTCACGCCGAAGCGGATTCCGTTGCCCAGCGATATCCAGAGATTCAGAAAAACGATGATCGTCCCCAGCTCCCGGGTCAGCAGCATCCCGATGAAACAGCCCAGCTGGTCCATCACGATCGCCGCGACCCGCCGCTGCGGATAGAACCCGGGGTAACGTTTCACATGGGCCCAATGCGCCAGCGCGAAGGCATAGAACACGCACAAGCCCGCCAAGCCGGTATTGGCCTCGGTACTGCGTGCCTGCATATACCAGAACAGATACCAGCCGATCAGGATAGGCAGCGCGACGAATACCCGGATGTGGCATTGCGCCAATTCGAGGTGAGCGGAGGGCGAAGCGTCGTCAACCTTATTCATACCGGCGGGCCTGGGTATGCCTTGGGCTCGTTGTAGCCCAAACAATCGGTTGTTCGCCTGGCCGGAGCATCATCTGGAAAGCGTCACGCGCATATGCAGTTCTTATTGAGACAACGGTATCGGTCCGGGATACGCAAACTTTAAAGTGGCGCGGCGCCCGGGGCTGGCCAGGGCGTTTCCTGCCGTCTCCGCAACCTGACGCCACAGGCCACGCAAAATCGTTAGCTGGCGTAGCCGAATTCGCCGACCCACTGGCCCCGCCGGTAGTCGATCGCCAGCCAGTTGGGCACGTAGGGTCGCGGATTTTCGAGCGGGAACCGCTCGGATGGGGGTGCAGCGCCGCCCTCGGCCACGCTGCAGCGCCGGGTCATGATGGGCTTGAAGCGTACCGAGAGGCGATCGTTGACGGGCATGGACTGCTCCGGCGACTCGCCAAAGTACACGCGCTTGCGCAGCAGGCAGGAAAACAGCAGTTCCATCTCGGCCACCAGCGGCCGGTCGCGTCGCGCGAGTGCCTTTTGCGCCGCCGCGGTGAGGCGGATTTCCAGCGATTTGTCATGCAGGGTAATGTTCATGGCAAGACTCCTGTGGCATGGTCCGTACCGATCGTTAACGGCCATGCCAGGGTCTTGCTGTAGTCCGGGCGGCAGGCCCGGTTCATCAGCTCAGAAGTCGCGTTCGACCTTGAAGCCGTTGATGGGAATGCCGCCCCCCACCCTATGCAGAATGCTCATGGCAGACGCATGGCGCAGTTTAGATCCAACGCCTGACACGGGTTGTGTAGTCCCGGTAGGCATCGCCGAATTTCGCTTCGAGGTGGGCTTCTTCGTGCCTGATCACGCCGAAGCGAATCGTGATCCAGATCAGGGGCGCGAACACGAGCGGCCAAACCGTCCCCAGCAGAAGCGACACGCCGGCCAGGATGAACCAGTCGCCCAGATAGATCGGATTGCGGCTGAAACGGAACGGACCGCCCGTGCACAGGGCCGATGCCCCGCCATAGGGGTTGACCGTGGTGCGGTGCCGCGCAAAGGTCCAAAGCGTCCATACGAACAATGCCAGCCCCAGGCCGACAGCAAGCCAGCCCAGCGGGCGCGTGGCGGCGCCCAAGTCCAGTGGCAGCGAAAGCTGGTGGCGATCCAGCCACCAGCCGCCCAGCACGGCGACCGCATAGGGCGCGGGCGGCAGCATCAGGGTACGCGGACGCAGCGCGGGGTTCCGATTGGCCATCAGGTAAGTGTAGCCGCCGTGGGTGGCGCCCATTTCAGGTCGAATTTCATCGTCACTCCTTGCCAGGATTCTTGTGGCCGGGCGTCAGCATTTCAGCGTATCCAGATAGCGGCCGAGCTGCGCGAGGCAGCCGCGAAACGCTGTGGCAATGAAGAAGGCCATGGCTTCGCGCGGCGTCCCGCTATCCGGCCGGGCGTTTCGTCGGCCCACGGCCTGCCATCCACAGTAAACGGCAGGCCGTGTGCCGAACGGCCCCCGTCATCGCTCAACGCAACTCCCGCTGCGCGACGGCCCGCAGAAACTCGTTGCGCTGCTGGTCACTGTTGCGGAAGCTGCCACTGAAGGCCTGCGTGACGACGCGCTCGTCGCCGCGCCTATCCTCGCCCAGCAACAGACACAGTTGCTCGGCCTCGACGATGCACGCCGCGCCCTGGGCCCGGCCATGCGTCACCAGCGCCTCGGCGATGTCGCGCGTCATCCATTCCTGATAGGTGAAGCGATGGCCGATGGCGTCGACCATGCGTGCAATGCGGCCGAAGCCGTGCAGCCGTCCGCCCGGGATATAGGCCACGTGCGCCACCCCGCGAAACGGCACCAGATGATGCGGGCATACGCCGTGCACCGCGATGCCGCGCACCACCACCATGTCGTCGCGCTCATCGGCAAAGCCCTCGCCCAGCGCCTCGGCGGGCGAAATCGAATAACCGCCCAGCAGGCGTTTCTGCCACAGTTCGCGTACCCGTTCGGCCGTGCGCCCGGTGTGTACCGAATCCGGCGCCACGCCGCAGGCGACGAGCATGGCGTTCACCGCCCGCTCGAACGCCGCGGGGTCGAATGCCCCGACCTGCGGAATACCGAGGCTGCCGCCGCCGGCGGGTGCATGACAATCGTCGTGGTCGCAGGCCTCAGTCATTGTTGAGGGTGGCCCGCAGGAACTCAAGCGTCCGCGTCCAGGAGTCCTTGTCCGCCGCCGGATCGTATTTCAGGGGCAGACCGAACTGCGCGGCATAGCTGTCTGCCTCGCGGTTGGTGAAAGTATGCTTGGCGCCCGGATAGCTCACCACCATGTAGTCGGCCTTGGCGTTGTCCATTTCCGCCCTGAACGCCTCGACCTGCTCGGGCGGCACGAGCGGATCGGCCTCGCCGGTGAAGATGCGCAGTTTGGTCTTGATGCTGCCCGGCTTCACCGATACGTCGGTCGCCAAGATGCCGTGATAGGTGATCGCCGCTTTCAGGGGTTCGCCGGCCCGCACCATGTTGAGCACCACGCCCCCGCCGAAGCAGTAGCCCAGCGCGGCAATCTCGCCTTTCTTCACATTGGGCTGCTTGGCGAGGAAGTGTTCCGCCGCCTGGAAACGGCTCAGGGCCAGGGGTGGATTCTTGTTGATGTTGCCGGCCAGCGCCCCGGCATCCTGCGGATTGTCGGCAACCTGGCCATTGCCGTACATGTCGACGACCAGCGCCACATACCCCTCGTTCGCCAGCATGCGCGCCCGCTTGCGGGCGTAGTCGTTTGCACCCCACCATTCCGGCACCACCAGCACGCCGGCACGCTTGGCCTTGACGGCATCGTCATACGCCAGGAAGCCTTTCATGACGGTATCGCCCGCCTTGTAGCTGACATCCTTGCCGATCACGGCAGCAAGGGCGGATGAAGTGAACAACAACAATGACAGGGCAAGTGCGGTTTTCATCGGGCGTCTCCAGTTTGATCGATCGCGCGAGGCGACCGGGTTGTGCGGCCCAAAAGCATACCCTGCACAGCGCGGCAATAACAACCGTGCCCGGATAGGTGCCTTGTGCCGCTGTCGAAGGCGCAGACATGGCGGTAAACTCGCGTCCTCTCTCCCGCCCTCACCACCATGACCGACCCCATCCGCCTCGCCAAACGTGTCGCCGAACTGCGCGGCTGCTCGCGCCGCGAAGCCGAGCTGGTCATCGCAGGCGGCTGGGTTCGGGTGGACGGCGTGGTGGTCGAGGAACCGCATTTCCGCGTCGCCGAACAGCGCATCGAGATCGATCCCGAGGCCGATCTCACGCAGACCGAACCCGTCACGATACTGCTGCACAAACCACCCGGCCATCACGTGGCAGCAGGCGACCCATCCGCGGCACGCCTGCTCACGCCCGCCGCCTTGTGGGCCGAAGACACCGCCGGTATCCGGCCGCTGAAAAAGCATTTCGCCCAACTGACCCTGTGCGCCCCCCTGGAGACGGACGCCAGCGGCCTCGTCGTCTTCACCCAGGACTGGCGCATCGCACGCAAGCTGACCGCTGACGCCGCCACCGTGGAGCACGAGGTCATCGTCGAAGTCGCCGGCGAGCTTGCCTCCGACGGGCTCAAGCGGTTGAACCGGGGCATTCCCTTCAATGGCTGTGTACCTTCCGCAATCAAGGTGAGCTGGCAAAGCGAAACCCGCTTGCGAGTCGCGCTGAAAGGCGCCTTGCCGGGGCAGATTGCATCTATGTGCGAAACCGCCGGCCTCGAGGTGCTGTCGATGAAACGCATCCGCCTCGGCCGCATCCCGTTGGGAAAGCTGCCGCCCGGGCAATGGCGTTATTTACGGGACGATGAGCGGTTCTGAGCAGCGACGACATGGCCTGTTTGCTGCGCGACCGGGATGGCAACGGCACCCTGGCAGTCGTCCGGACGCCATAGAGGAACGCAAGCCGACCCAAGTAGGCTAATCTCATTGATTAGAACAGCCACAAACGTGCCGCAAGACAGTTTTCAGAAGGTTTGACACATGGCACCAAGCAAAGACGGAAATGTCTCCGATACCCCCCATGCCGACAGCCGCCTTTCCAGTCAGGACGATGCGGAGACCTTGATCCGCTTCCAGGGCGCCATCCTCGAGGAAGTGGCGCTCGGGATCGACGAAGGGGAGATTTGCAACCAGATTTGCCGCCTCGGCGAAGGCATGGTGCCGGGTTCCATCGCCACCATCATGCTGCTTGACGAAAAAGGGGTGCTCAATGTCCATGCCGCCCCCAGTGCGACTCCGAAAATTGCTGCCCGTCTCGACGGCCTACGCCCCGGCCCTGAATCCGGTTCCTGCGGCAATGCCATCTATCGACAGGAACCCGTCTACGTGGAAGACACGCTCAGCGATCCGAGATGGAAAGGGCTGAAACCGCTGGCCGAGGAATTCAATCTGCAATCCTGCTGGTCGATCCCGATCTTTTCCAAGGGGAGACAAGCCGTGGGTACCTTCGCCCTGAGCGGCTTCGAAACCCGGATGCCCACCCCATTCCAGCAGCGGCTGATGGAAATTGCCGCGTCCATCGTCGGCATCGTGCTCGAACGCAGGCAACAGACCGATGCCTTGAAACGAAGCGAGGAGCAATTCAGGCTGCTGTTCGAGGCGGGAACCGACTCCAAGATGCTGCTATCCAAAGGCGGCCGGATCCTCGACCTCAACCACATCGCGCACAGACGCCTGGGGTATGCCAAGGAGGACATGCTGGGACGTCGGGCGAACGAATTCGTCACCCCGGAGCACGCAGATCAAATAGCGCACCGGCTGGCGCGCGTGAAGCGCGAAGGGCATGCCACATACGAGTCGGCCCAGGTGCACAAGAACGGTTCGATCATCCACGTGGAGATCAGCACGATCATCATCGAACTGGATGGCAAGGAGGCTTATTACAGCATCCTGCGTGACATCACCGAGCGCAAACGGACGGCGCAGGCACTGCATGAAAGCGAAGAACGATTCCGCGACCTGGTGGAAACCACCGTGGACTGGATATGGGAAACCGACGCCAATTTCCACTACACCTATGTCAGCCCCAGGGTCCGCGAGCTTTTTGGCTACAGCCCGGAGGAACTGATCGGAAAAACGCCGTTCGACCTGATGCCTCTGGAAGAGGCGCGGAGCCAGAGCGAGCGCATCCTGTCATGTGCCGAACTGCGCGCGCCGCTCGATCAGGTCGAGACCCAGCGGGTCCATCGCGACGGGCATATCGTGATTGTCGAGACCAGTGCGCTGCCGCTCACGGATGCGTCCGGAAATCTGGTCGGCTATCGCGGCGTGTCGCGCGACATCACCCGGCGAAAGGAGATGGAGCGCGCGCTGAGAGAAAACGAGGCGCACATCCGGGACATCCTGGAGCACGCCCCGATAGGTCTGGCAACCGTCTCCCTGGAAGGGCATTTCCTGGAGGTCAATCAATCGCTTTGCAAGATTGTCGGCTATGAAAAGGATGAGCTCGAAAAGCTGACGTTCCAGAAAATCACCCATCCTGAGGACATCGGACCCGACCTCGACAATACGAGGCGACTGCTTGCAGGCGACATTCCGTTCTACAAGATGGAAAAACGCTACATCCGGAAGAACGGCGACAGCGTGTGGGTCCAGCTCACGGGCTCGCTGCTGCATGATGCCGAAGGCGAGCCCCTGCACTTCATCGCGCAAGTCGAGGACATCTCGGAACGCAAGCAATCCGAGCAACGCCTGAGACAGGCGCTGGAACTGACCGACGGCGTCATTCATGCCATTCCGGACCTGTTGTTTGAAGTCGATCAGGACGGCCGCTACCTCAACATATGGGCGCAAACGCCGGAACTGCTCGCTGCTCCCAAGGAGGTGCTGCTTGGCAAGACGCTCACCGAGCTGCTCCCGCCCGATTCAGCCAGGGTGGCAATGGACTCGATTCGGGAAGCGGATGACAGGGGCCGTTCTTTCGGCAAGGTCATGCCGCTCAATCTGCCGCAAGGCATGAAATGGTTCGAGCTTTCCGTCGCGAAAAAGCAGGGCGACAGCCCTGCCGACCGGCGCTTCATCGTCTTGTCCCGGGACATCTCCGAACGCATGAGGATCCAGGAGCAACTGCAACAGCTGGCCTATTACGACACGCTGACGAATCTTCCCAACCGCCGGTTTCTGCTCGAGAAACTCGACTGGGCGCTCATCCAGGCGAAACGCTACGGCAGATCGCTTGCGGTGATGTTCCTGGATCTCGACCGGTTCAAGCAGGTCAACGACAACCTGGGGCACGACATTGGGGATCAGTTGCTCAAGGTGGTGGCCGCAAGGCTGAGCAACTGCGTGCGGAAGGGAGATATCGTATCGCGTCAGGGTGGAGACGAATTCATCATCGTCCTGACCGAAATCCACCATCCCGAAGACGCCACCCGGGTGGCCGAGAAGATCATCGAATCCTTTCGCATCCCGGCCGAAATCGGCGCCCACCGGATTGCCATCGAGACGAGCATCGGCATCGCCATCCATCCCGTCAACGGCGAAGACGACGCCCGCGACCTGATGAAACGCGCCGACACGGCGATGTACGCGGTCAAGGAATCCGGCCGCAACGGTTATCAACTCGCCGGCGCCTGACTCACAAGGGAAAGCCCGCCGCTACGCCGCCAGAAACAACGCCAGCAAATCGTTCAGGAACCGCTGCCCCTGCAAGGTCGGCTTGAGGCAGCTTGCATCGGTTTCCAGCAACCCGCGGCCCCGCGCATGTTCGAGGGCTGCCGCACAGACGATCAGCGGCAGCCCGGTACGCGCCTCGAACAGTGCGGCGGGCACACCCTCGTTGAGGCGCAGTGCGTTCATCATGAACTCGAACGGCAGGTCATCGCGCGTAAGCGTGCGAGCGTCGGCAATATGGGTACCCGCCTTGATCGCGTTCAGGTATTGCTGCGGATGCTTGGTACGCATCTGGCGAATGATGCGGTCGTGGAACGACAGCTTGCTGTGCGCACCGGCCCCGATACCCAGGTAATCACCGAACTGCCAGTAGTTCAGGTTGTGGCGACTGGCATGATGCGGCCGCGTATAAGCCGAGGTTTCGTAATGTTGCATGCCGGCTTCATTCAGCCTGGATTCGATAGCCATCTGCATGTCGGCGGCGAGATCGTCGTCGGGCAAGTTGGGCGGTGCGGCATGGCCGAACGGCGTGTTGGGTTCGAGTGTGAGGTGGTAGGCCGACAGGTGCGGCGGCTCGAAACTGAGCGCGGTATCGATGTCGGCCAGCGCCTCGGCCAGCGTCTGCCCCGGCAGGGCGAACATCAGGTCGAGATTGAAGGTGTCGAAATGCGTGGCGGCGAGTTCGGCCGCGCGGCGCGCTTCGCTGTCATCGTG
The DNA here is from genome assembly GCF_001725555.1 of Thiobacillus sp. SCN 63-57. Lineage (NCBI taxonomy): Bacteria > Pseudomonadati > Pseudomonadota > Betaproteobacteria > Nitrosomonadales > Thiobacillaceae > Thiobacillus > Thiobacillus sp. SCN 63-57. The sequence continues at coordinate 43,045 of NZ_MEGP01000007.1, forward strand.
AATGCGCCCGAGCGCCCGCAGATGACGCGGGTTGAAGCTCTGGATGCCGAGCGAGACGCGCGTCACGCCCGCTTCGCGGAAACCGGCGAACTTGTCGGCCTCCACCGTGCCGGGGTTGGCTTCCAAGGTGATTTCCGCACCGGGCATCAATTGCGTCAGGGTGCGTACGCCGGTGAGGATACGGTCGATCCCCTCCGCAGAAAACAGACTGGGAGTGCCGCCGCCGAAGAACACCGTGTGGATTTTTCGCCCCCAGATGTCGGGCAGAGCGCGTTCGAGGTCGAGCAGCAACGCGTCGATGTAGGCGGCTTCCGGAAGGGTCTGCGCGGCGTGCGAGTTGAAGTCGCAATACGGGCACTTCTTCACGCACCACGGCAGGTGGATGTAGAGCGACAGCGGCGGCTGGGTTGTCAGGCCGCCGTTGAATAAGCGGATGACGGTTTCAGCCAAGCCGTTTCAGCTTGTCGGCCAGTTCGCGCAAGGCCTGGCCGCGATGCGAAATGGCGTTTTTCTCGTCTTCGCCGAGTTCGGCACCGGTTTTCCCAAACTGGGGCAGCAGGAAATACGGGTCGTAGCCGAAGCCATTCTCGCCACGCGGCGTGTCGATGATCTCGCCGTGCCAGCGCCCCTCGGCAATGAGCGGCTCGGGGTCGTCGGCATAACGCACCAGCACCATCACGCAATAGTAGTGGGCGCAGCGGTTGGGCTGCCCCTGCAGGGCGGCGATGAGCTTTTCGTTGTTGCGCGCGTCGGACTTCGGCTCGCCGGCATAGCGTGCGGAATACACACCAGGCGCACCGTTCAGCGCCTCGACACAGATACCGGAGTCGTCCGCCAGCGCCGGCAGGCCGGTGTGTGCGCTGGCATGGCGCGCCTTGGCCAGGCAGTTTTCAATAAACGTGACGTGTGGCTCGGGGCATTCGGGGACGCCAAAATCGGACTGCGGCGCCGCTTCGATTGCGAGCGGTTCGAGGATACGCGCAATTTCGCGCAGCTTGCCCGGATTGCCCGAGGCGATGACCAGTTTCTTCATGATGCCAGTGCCTTCTGTTGGGCTGCGGTAATCTGGCCAATGCCTGCGGTAGCGAGATCGAGCAATGCCTCCAGCGTGGCACGGGAGAACGGCGCGCCCTCGGCCGTGCCCTGCACCTCGACGATGCCGCCGCTGCCGGTCATCACTACGTTCATGTCGGTGTCGCAGCCGGAGTCTTCGAGATAATCCAGGTCGAGCACCGGCTGGCCCTGGTAGACGCCGACCGAGACGGCGGCGATGCTGTCAGTCAGCGGCGTCTCGACCAGTTTGCCGTCAGCGAGCAGACCGGCGATTGCGTCGGCCACCGCCACATGGGCGCCGCAAATACTGGCGCAGCGGGTACCCCCGTCGGCCTGCAGCACGTCGCAGTCGATGTGCAGGGTGCGCTCGCCGAGTTTTTTTAGGTCGACCACCGCACGCAGACTGCGTCCGATCAGGCGCTGGATTTCCTGGGTGCGGCCGGACTGTTTGCCGCGCGCAGCCTCACGGTCGGTGCGGGTGTGGGTGGAACGCGGCAGCATGCCGTATTCGGCCGTCACCCAGCCTTCGCCGCTCCCCTTCTTGTGCGGCGGGATCCTGTCGAGCACGCTGGCGGTGCACAGTACACGGGTATCGCCCATGGCGACCAGCACCGAGCCTTCGGCGTGCTTGGTGAACTTGCGGGTGAACGAAAGCGTGCGCAGCGCATCGGGCGTGCGTCCGCTGGGACGGGTCGGATCGGACATGGTGGCCTGTTCAAAATGGAAAACGCGATTTTACCGCGTCAAGCCTGCCGGGCGTGTTGCCGGTACCGTCCCGGCCACCGCAGTAACGACTTATTTGGCGGAGATTTTTTGGATGGCCTGCTGGATTTCGGCGATGGCACGTTCGATCTCGTCGTCCGACACGGCCGGCGTGCCATGCAGCGGACGCATCGCGTTGATCTGGGTCGTGACACCGCCGTCCGGCAGCGCCAGGGTGGAAATGGAATCCTTGCTCGGCATGCGCGCCTCGCCCCAGGTCATGGCAATGAGACTGAGATTGTCGCCGTGTTCGCCGCCGCGAAATTCGGCGTGATCCATCAGGTGGCGCACCGCGTCTTCCAGCGTGTAGGCATGCAGCAGAGCCGACACTTCCGGGATGTTGATCATGCCCCAGATGCCGTCGGTGCACAGCAGCATGGTGTCGGCGTCGTGCAACGGAATCGGTGCGCTGCACTCCACCTGCGGCGTCATGTAGCCGCCCAGGCAGTTGGACACCTTGTTGCGTTCCGGATGGTGGCCCGCCTCTTCCTCGCTGATGATGCCGTCGCGCACCAGCTGGGCGACGGCCGTGTGATCCTCGGTGCGCGCGATCAGGTTGCCGTCGCTGAACAGATACAGGCGCGAATCGCCCACGTGCGCCCAATAGGCCATGTTGTCCTGCACCACGGCGGCGACGACCGTGGTGTGGGGAATTTCCAGCAGATCCTGCTCGACCGCGTAATCGTTGATGGCGAAATGCGCACGCGTCGTGGTGTCGGCCAGGAACGCCATCGGGTCGTCCAGGCGCGGCTTGGCCATTTTCTGGAACTGGTCGGTCAGCGTCTGCACCGCGATCTGCGCGGCGATCTCGCCGTGCATGTGGCCGCCCATGCCGTCGGCCACCACCATCAGCAGGGCCTCGCGGCTGTAAGAATAGGCGACCCGGTCCTGGTTGTTCTTGCGTCCGCCCTGACGCGACGCCTGGTAAATGGTGAATTTCATCTCAACCTGAAAACCTCAGTTGGGCGCGCCCGATGGTGCGTCCGGGCGGGTGGCTGCCGCGAAGCAAGGAGGCGGCAGGCTCATGCCCGCAACGACGAGCGACAAAGGCAGGCGCTCGACCGGGCGTGTCATCGGGTGCGTAGCGGGCTCAGCCGGTCGGGGGGGGTTATCGAAGGCGAAAGAATCAATATCCATGCAACATTTCGTAGGGTTAAAGCGGTCAACTGAAGTTTCCAGGTTCAATACTTTAGAACAATTCGCGGTTCAGTGAACGCTTGATGCTGGAAAGCAACGAAGACCGCGGCGGCGTCATGGCGCTGCGATCCATCAGCACTTTCTGCAGGCTGAACACGCTTTGCGGGCGCTCCATGTAGTTGAGCTTGAGGCACTGATCGACGGTTTCCAGCAACTGGTCGGAATAGGCGCCGCGCCAGTTCACCGTCGCCGGCACCAGCTTGTCGTTGAGCAGCCGCGCCTCGGCCGCCTGCGGCGGATAGCCGGCCAGGCATGCATACAGGCTGGCGCCGACGCTGTAGATATCGGTCCACGGTCCCAGCCGCTCGCGGTTGTGGTATTGCTCGGGGGCGGCAAAGCCGGGCGTGTACATGGGCTGCAGCTTGCTTTCCTCCTGGGTCAGCGTCTGCCGCGCCGCGCCGAAGTCGATCAGCACCGGCGAGCCGTCCAGGCGGATGTAGAGGTTGGATGGCTTGATGTCGAGGTGCAGCAATTTATGCGTATGCACCTCGCGCAGGCCATTCAGCAGCTGCGCGAACACGCGGCGGATGAAGCTTTCGCGGATGGAACCGCGATTGGCCTGGATATGCTGCTGCAGCGTTTTTCCACGCTCGAAGCGCATCACCATGTACACGGTGTCGTTGGCGCGGAAGAAGTTGATCACGCGCACGACATTCGGATGGTCGATCAGCGCCAGCGCCCGGCCTTCCTCGAAGAAGCACTTCATGCCGTGGCGGAAGATGTTGTTGTTTTCGGTCGAGTTGGCCTGGACGATGACCGACCCTTCGGTACGCAGCACCAGCGCGCCCGGCAGGTATTCCTTGATCGCCACCGACTGGTTGGCGTCATCGCGCGCCAGATAGACCATACTGAAGCCACCCCCGCCGATTTTGCGCACGATGGTGTATTCGTTGAGCCGGTATCCGTTGGGAAGCGCCTGATTGGGTTGAGTCGCCATAATCGAACGTCTATTATCTTTTCTATTTCTAGCTGGCAAAGCCGGCAAAATCCACTACCGGTTGCATGCCGGCACCATTCTCAATCACCCAATAACTTATTTGACCATCCTTCATGACCACCAGCATGACCGGGTTCGCCGCCCACAGCCTCAATCTCGACCACGCCAGCGTCAATATCGACCTGCGCAGCGTCAACCAGCGCTACCTCGAACTGCATTTTCGCCTGGCCGACGAATTCCGTGCCCTGGAACCGCAACTGCGCGAACTGATCCAGCAGCGTATGGCGCGTGGCAAGGTGGAGTGCCGCATCGGTCTCGCTATGCTTCCCGCCGCCTCGCTGGATAACGGCCTAAACCCGGACATTCTTGAGCGGCTGGCGCACTGGCAGACGGACGTCCTGCAGCGCCTGCCCGGCAGCGTACCGCTTTCCGTCAACGAGATCCTGCGCTGGCCTGGCGCCATGCAATCCGGCGCCCTGTCCCAGGAAGCGCTGAACGAAGCGGCACTGACGGGGATGCGCGCCACATTGGACGAACTGGTGGAGAGCCGCCAGCGCGAAGGCGCCAAGCTGAAACAGCACATTCTCGACCGCCTGGCCTCCGCCGAAGCGCAGGTGGCCGGCCTGCAGCCTCTGCTGCCCGCGCTGGCGGCCGCCCAGCGCGACAAGCTGGCGGAACGCCTGCGCGAGGCCCTGGGCGAGGCCGGCCACGAACGGCTGGCGCAGGAAGTCGCGCTGGCGGCGCAGAAAGCCGATATCGACGAGGAATGCTCGCGCCTCACCACCCACTTTGCCGAGGTTCGCCGCGTGCTGAATCAGGCCGGTGCGGCCGGCAAGCGGCTCGATTTCCTGATGCAGGAACTGCATCGTGAAGCCAATACCCTGGGATCGAAATCGGTTGCGGTGGAAACCTCGCGCGTATCGCTCGAACTCAAGGTGCTGATCGAACAGATGCGCGAGCAGATCCAGAACATTGAATGACAACCGGAAAACAACCATGACCCCTCTCTCCAGCGAAGGCGTGCTTTACATCGTCAGCGCCCCGTCAGGTGCCGGCAAGACCAGTCTGGTCAAGGCACTGCTAAAAACCGACCCCGGCATCCGCCTGTCGGTGTCCTACACGACCCGCCCCCCGCGCCCGGGCGAAACCGACGGCCGCGACTACCATTTCGTGAACCACGAACGCTTCGAAATCATGCTGGCCGAAGGCGAATTTCTCGAACACGCCGAGGTATACGGCAATTTCTATGGCACCTCGAAAGGCAGCATCGGCCGCGATCTCAACGCCGGCCGCGACGTTCTGCTGGAGATCGACTGGCAGGGCGCCGGGCAGGTGCGGCAGCATTTTCCGCAATCCGCGTCGATTTTCATCCTGCCGCCGTCGTTCAATGCGTTGCGCACCCGTCTGGCCGGGCGCGGCCAGGATAGCGACGAAGTGATCGAACGCCGCTTGGCCGCCGCCGCCCACGACGTCGCTCATGCCGATGCGTTCGACTATATAATCGTGAACGATGACTTCGACCATGCCCTGCAGGACCTGGTCGCGATCACCCGCAGCATTCGCCTCGAAGCGGCGCGCCAGCTCAAGCGGCATACCGCGCTGTTCGAGGAATTCCGACGTATCTGAGTACCACCCCTGAAGCTGGAGTATCCATATGGCCCGCATTACCGTTGATGACTGCATCGAGATGTTCCCCAACCGCTTCGAGTTGACGCTCGCCGTGACCTACCGCGCCCGCCAGCTGGCGCAAGGCTCGCAACCGATGGTCGAATCGAAGGACAAACCCATCGTCACCGCATTGCGCGAAATCGCTGCGGGCAAGGTCGGCCGTGAGATCCTCAACCGGGGCCGCGCCTGATCCCTCGCCTGCACGACAACCGGCGCACGCACGCCGCGCGCCGCCGATGACGCACGAGTTCGAATCGCTGCGTCCGGACCTGGCCTACCTGCCGGCGGACGAAGTCGGGACCATCGAAGACGCCTACGAATTCAGCCGCCGCGCCCACGAAGGCCAGTTCCGCAAGAGCGGCGAACCCTACATCTCCCATCCGCTTGCCGTCGCCGGCATCCTCGCCGGCTGGCATCTTGACGCGCAGACCCTGTGCGCCGCGCTGCTGCACGATGTGGTGGAAGACACGCCGGCCACGGCAAGCGAAATCGAGGCGCGCTTCGGCAAGCCGGTCGCGCTGCTGGTCGAGGGGGTCTCCAAGCTCGACAAGCTCGCCTTCGCCTCCGAGCAGCACGCGCAGGCGGAGAATTTCCGCAAGATGCTGCTGGCGATGGCGCAGGACGTGCGGGTGATCCTGGTCAAGCTGGCCGACCGCACGCACAACATGCACACCATGGGCGCGATGCCGGCCGAGAAACGGCGCCGCATCGCCACCGAAACCCTTGAAATCTACGCGCCGATCGCCAATCGGCTGGGTCTGCACTCGGTCTACCAGGAGCTGGAAGACCTCGGCTTCCGCTACAGCCACCCCAATCGCTACCAGGTGCTGGCCAAGGCCGTGAAAGCGGCGCGCGGCAACCGCCGCGAGCTGGTCGAGAAGGTCAAGCTCGCGATGCAGGAAAAACTCGATCAGTGCAAAATCGAAGCCACCATCACGGGACGCGAGAAGCACCTCTACAGCATCTACCGCAAGATGCAGGAGAAGAACCTGGCCTTCTCCGAGGTGTTCGACATCTACGGCTTCCGCGTGGTGGTGCGCGACCAGCCGAGCTGCTATCTGGCGCTGGGCGCCCTGCATGCGCTGTACAAGCCGATCCCCGGCAAGTTCAAGGACTACATCGCGATTCCCAAGGCCAACGGCTACCAGTCGCTGCATTCCATCCTGTTCGGCCCCAACGGCACGCCGATCGAGATCCAGATCCGCACCACCGACATGAACCGGCTGGCCGAGTCGGGCGTCGCCTCGCACTGGATGTACAAGTCGGCGGACGCGGCGCTGAACGACGTGCAGACGCGTACCCACCGATGGCTGCAGTCGCTGCTCGACATCCAGGCCGATCACGGCGATTCGCCGGAATTCCTGGAACATATAAAAGTCGACCTGTTCCCTGACGAAGTCTATGTGTTCACCCCCAAGGGCAAGATCATGGCGCTGCCGCGCGGCGCCACGGCGGTAGACTTCGCCTTTGCCGTGCATACCGACGTCGGCCGCCACTGCATCGCGGTGAAGATCAACTACGAGCTGATGCCGCTGCGTACCCAGCTCCGGAACGGCGACCACGTCGAGATTCTTACGGCGTCCAACGCCAGTCCCAATGCGGCCTGGCTCAATTTCGTCGTCACCGGCAAGGCACGCTCGCACATCCGCAACTACCTGCGCAACACGCGCGTGGAAGAGGCGGCGGCGCTGGGCGAGCGCCTGCTCAACCACGCCATTGCCGCGCTCAATCCGGAGGCGACCGCGCCCGACCCAGCGGTGTGGGAGCGTGTGGTCAAGGACTACGGCCTGCAAAACCGGCAGGAACTGTTCGCCGGGATCGGCCTGGGCCGGAAATTGCCGCTGGTGGTCGCGCACCAGTTGCTGCACGTGCAGGGCGAGAAAACCGGCGAGCCGGCGCATCCCCATGCCATCAGCATCCGCGGCACCGAAGGCATCGCGGTCGAGCTGGCGCAATGCTGCCACCCGATTCCCGGCGATCCCATTCTCGGCTTCATCCACAAGGAACGCGGCCTCATCATCCATACTCACGACTGCCCGTCGATTCGCGCCTTCCGCACCGACCCCGACAAATGGCTGGATGTCGAATGGGAAGCCGAACCTGGCCACATGTTCGACGTCTCGATCAAGGTCGTCGTCGGCAACCAGCGCGGCGTGCTGGCCAAGGTCGCGGCGGCGATCGCCGAACACGGCTCCAACATCGGCAACGTCGCGATGGAGGAGGAGGACGGCAGCCCCTATACCGTGCTGTTCTTCACCGTGCAGGTGGAAAACCGCATGCACCTCGCACGCGTCATGCGCGGCTTGCGCGTACTGCCGGACGTGGTGCGGATTTTTCGTATCAAGGGCAAGAAGGACGGCCGCGCAGCACAATCTCAATAATCAGGCTCCAGGAATCCAGTATGAACAAAAGCATCATCCAGACCGCCGACGCACCGGCCGCGATCGGCACCTACTCGCAGGCCGTACGCGTCGACCACACCGTGTACATGTCCGGTCAGATCGGGCTCGATTCTGTCACGATGCAGCTGGTCGACGGCATCGACGCGCAGATCCACCAGGTGTTCAAGAATCTGGCCGCCGTTGCAACTGCGGCAGGCGGCTCGCTGGCCGACGTGGTCAAGCTCAACGTCTTTCTCACCGACCTCGGCCACTTCCCCAGAGTCAACGAAATCATGGCGACCTACTTCAGCCAGCCCTATCCGGCGCGCGCCGCGGTCGGGGTTGCGGCGCTGCCGCGTGGTGCGCTGGTCGAGGCTGATGCCGTGATGGTGACCGGTTAAATTGCCACCTTGAAAACGGCCTCGCCGTTTTCCTTCCCGGTCAGTCCGGCCCTCGCCGCCAAACTCGCCAAACTGGGCCTCGCCCGCGACGCCGACCTGGTACTGCACCTGCCGTTGCGCTGGGAGGACGAAACCCGCATCACACCGATCCGCGACCTGTTGCCGGGCGAAACGGCGCAGGTGCAGGCGGTGGTGCGCGAGGCCAGCGTCGCCTACCGGCCGCGCCGCATGCTGACGGTGACGGTGGAGGACGCCGGCGGCGTGCTCGGCGTCCGCTTCCTGAATTTCTACCCCAGCCATCTCAAGCTGTTCCAGCCGGGCGCGAGTTTCCGTTTCAACGGCGAGGTCCGCGGCGGGTTTCTCGGGCTGGAGATGGTGCATCCGCGCTTCGCCAAGGCCGACGACGCCACGCCCCTGCCGACGCAACTGACGCCCGTCTACCCGACCACCGCCGGCCTCGGACAGGCCACGCTGCGCAAGCTGGTCGAACGGGCGCTGGCGGCACCGATCGCGGATACCCTGCCCGCCGACTGGCTGGCAAAGCTTGATCTGCCGGAACTGGAAGCCAGCATCCGCCTGCTGCACCAGCCGCCGCTCGAATGTGCGGTAAGCGATCTGGAATCGCGTCGCCATCCCGCCTGGCAGCGGCTCGCCTTCGACGAACTGCTGGCACAGCAGCTGTCGCTGGCGACCGCGCGCCAGCAGCGTACCTCGCGCGCGACCCACCCCTTGCCCGCGCGTCAGCACCTGACGAGCGCGTTCACCCGCGCATTGTCGTTTGCGCTGACTGCCGCACAGGCGCGCACCTGGCAGGAGATCAGCGTCGATCTGGCACAGCCGCATCCCATGCGCCGCCTGTTGCAGGGCGACGTCGGCAGCGGCAAGACCGTGGTGGCGGCACTGGCCTGCCTGCAGGCGATCGAAAACGGCTTCCAGGCCGCCTTCATGGCACCGACCGAGATCCTCGCCGAGCAGCATTTCCGCAAATTGGCGCCGCTCCTGTCACCCTTGGGCGTGCGCTGCGCCTGGATATCGGGCAGCCAGCGCAAGTCGGAACGCACTGCCGCCTGGCAGGCGATCGCCGCGGGCGAAGCCGACCTCGCATTCGGCACCCACGCGCTGTTCCAGGAAGCCGGCAGTTTTCAGCGGCTGGGGGTGGCGGTGGTCGACGAGCAGCATCGTTTCGGCGTCGGCCAGCGGCTGGCGCTGATGCAGAAGGGTACGGAACCGCACCAGTTGATGATGAGCGCGACGCCGATCCCGCGCACGCTGGCGATGAGCTTCTTTGCCGACCTCGACGTCTCGGTGGTCGACGAACTGCCGCCGGGCCGCACGCCTATCGTCACCAAATTAGTGAGTGCCGCGCGCCGCGACGACGTGCTGGCGCGCGTGCGCGAAGCCTGTCTCGCCGGTGGCCAGGCCTACTGGGTATGTCCGCTGATCGAGGAGTCGGAGAAGCTGCAGTTGCAGACTGCGCAGGATACCTATGCAACGTTGACGGAACAGTTGCCGGAGCTGCGCATCGGCCTGGTACACGGGCGGCTGAAACCTGACGAGAAGCAGGCCGTGATGGCCGCTTTTCAGACACACGCAATCGACCTGCTGGTGGCCACCACGGTGATCGAAGTCGGCGTCGACGTGCCCAATGCCGCACTGATGGTGATCGAGCATGCCGAGCGCATGGGGCTCGCCCAACTGCATCAGCTACGCGGACGGGTCGGGCGCGGCAGCCGCGAATCGGTATGCGTGCTGCTGTACGAAACGCCACTGTCGGAGCTGGCACGCGCGCGGCTCAAGGTCATTTTCGAGCTCACCGACGGCTTCGAGATCGCGCGCCAGGACCTGCTGCTGCGCGGGCCAGGAGAATTGCTCGGGCACCGCCAGAGCGGCCTGCCGATGCTGCGCTTCGCCGACCTGGAACGCGACGTCGCGCTGCTGGAAGCCGCGCGCGATCTGGCGCAACGCTGCCTGGCCCACCACCCCGACATCGCTGCGCGCCACATGGAGCGATGGATCGGCCAGCGGCAGGCACTGACGTCGATCTAGATGCCGTCGCTGCGGCATAATGCCGACTTTCCACATGATGAACGGTTCGCCGTGCTCGATTCCCGGCAGGGCTGGCTTGCCCACCCATTCTCGCTCCCTGCGCACCTGGCTTAGCGACCACGGTTCGCTGACCCAACGCCTGAAATCACGCTGTACATCGTTTCGCGTGGTGCCGCTCGAGACCGGGCTGGCACGTGCCAACGCCGACGAATACGCGCTGCTTGGCGTGGCGCCTGGCACCCGCGTCTATGTACGCGAAGTCCTGCTGCTGTGCAATGACGTGCCGGTGGTGTTTGCCCACAGTGTGTTGCCGTCCGCCGGCCTGCGCGGCGGCTGGAACGGCATCACGCGACTCGGCAGTCGTTCGCTCGGTGAAGCCCTGTTCAGCGACCATCGCATCGAACGCCAGCCCCTGGCCTATCGCCGCGTGCGGAACGACCACCCGCTCTTTCGCGCTGCGGCCAGGCAGCAGGCGGTGGCCGCCAGCAGCTTGTGGGCGCGCCGCTCCATTTTCTGCCTCAACCGCCATCCGCTCCTGGTGACCGAAGTCTTTCTGCCCACCATCGACACGCCATGACCCTGACCGAACGCCTGTCCCATTACGAAAAACTGATGCGGCTCGACAAGCCGATCGGCATCCTGCTGCTGATGTGGCCGACGCTGTGGGCGCAATGGCTTGCCAGCAACGGCAGCCCAAGCTGGCTGATCCTGTGGATTTTCGTCATGGGCGTCGTACTGATGCGTTCGGCCGGCTGCGTCATGAACGACTATGCCGACCGCGATTTCGACC
>NZ_MEGP01000008.1:0-76308 GCF_001725555.1 Thiobacillus sp. SCN 63-57
ATGTCTCGGACGTAAATCGGCTCATTGAGTTTGATCGCGAGGTAATGCATGTTGCCATCTCAGCTGTCGAGGAATTACATGGGCGGCTAGTTAATACAATGGAAATCACAAATGAGCAGATGAATGGCGGCAGAGCCCTGAAAATTCTTCGGGGTGTCCGGGACAACGAATCTCTAAAGCCGAGATTCTCTTTAATTCTTAATCAAGCTGTTGTCCTTCTCGTCTCATACTTCGGATCAGCAGTCGAAGACGTCTTTTCGTCCGCAATGACTGCGACTCTTCGCGCTGGCGGATCTTCCCGCCTTCTCAAGTAAGACCTGAAGTTAACGGTGGGTGAATTAATGGACGCCGCCTCTAGTGCTGAGGATGCGCTTGTCGCTCTATTCATTGAGAAAAAAGATCTGTCATTCCAAGACATGAAAGCGATCCACAGGGCCTTCCGAGACTACATTGGTGTAGAGATAGATAAAGATGCTGTCGTCAATAACATCATCCTTGCTCAAGCTTGCCGCCACGTTATTGTTCACGCTGGTGGCGAGATAACGCCCCGACTCACCCGTCAAGTTAGCGAAGCCTTTCCGCGAGATATCAAGGCAAAGCTCCCTAACAGTTCTGTCGTCCAGTTTTCACAACATGAGGTGCAAACGATTGCTGAAAGCATGATGGGATATCTCTCCAAACTGGTAATGAAAACAGAATCAGCAATCTCAAGAACTAGCGCACAACATTAAAACGCGTGGTCGCCGGGTCCTTGCGCCCACATATCCGCCGAGCTGAAAACCGCGGGGTCAAAAGACAGTGGGGCACGCCCTGCAATGCAACGCTAATGCGGCCGGGTGAACCAACACGCCAAGGAGGCTATTCGCAGTGGACATCCCAAGAATATTCAACATCACCGAAAGCGCTCACCGCATCCACAACCCGTTCACCCCCGAAAAGCTCGCCACACTCGGCGCGGCGCTGCGTCTGGAAGCGGGGGCGCGAGTGCTCGACCTCGGCAGCGGTTCGGGGGAGATGCTGTGCACCTGGGCACGCGATCACGGGATCGTCGGCACCGGCATCGACCTGAGCCAGCTGTTCACCGAGCAAGCGAAACGTCGTGCCGAAGAACTCGGCGTTGCCGGCCAGGTGAAGTTCATCCATGGCGATGCCGCCGGCTACGTCTCGGACAAGAAGGTCGATGTGGCAGCCTGTGTGGGCGCCAGCTGGATAGCCGGCGGCGTCACCGGCACGATCGCGCTGCTGGCGCAAAGCCTCGGCCCGGCAGGAATCATCCTCATCGGCGAGCCCTTCTGGCGGCAGCTGCCGACGGAAGCAATTGCCAAGGGGTGTCTTGCCAACGACATCTCCGACTTTCTCATGCTTCCCGCACTGCTCGCGTCGTTCCGCACCCTTGGCTACGACGTCGTTGAAATGGTTCTGGCAGACCAGGACAGCTGGGACCGATACGAGGCGGCCAAGTGGCTGACCATGCGCCGATGGCTTGAAGCCAACCCCGACGACGCGTTGGCGAAAGAGGTGCGCGCCCAACTGACGTCGGAGCCCGCGCGCTATGCCGCTTACACGCGTGAATACCTGGGCTGGGGCGTGTTCGCGCTGATGGCGCGGTGATGCGGGACGACTCGGTAGAAAACCAAAGGGGCCAGGCTGAACTGACCCGGGTTGGCGCTGCCCGCAAATCTTCTGCACAATGCCGCCTTTGCATGACAGGAGTTCCGCATGGCTTCGGGACAAATCCACATCGCCATCTTGAACCCCGGCGTCGAAATCACGCCGCTGCGGCTGCGTGGCTGGCTGCAGAAAGAAGCGGCAGTGATCAACAACCGCGCGAAGCCGGGCGACGGGGCAATCCTGCGGCTGTTTCTCACCAAGAAGCTGCGTTACGGTCTGCCCGGTGAGAAGCTCGACGCGATCCTGCAGGCGCTGACCGAAAAATATCCTGCCGTTCTGCGTATCGAGGTGCAATTGATCGAAGTGCCTCTGACCGCCGACGAGATGGCGGAACAGACCCGCATCGCCAACGCCGATCTTCAGAAATTCACGCAGCGTGCGGAGGAATACGCCAAACGCAAGCAGGCCGAGGCGTTGGAGAACACGCGGCCCGCGCCGATCCAGTGGCATTCGTTAAAAAGCGCGCTGGATTGAGCGAATGAAAGCGCGACGGCAACCCGACTGAAGGTAGCATGCAAACCCTTTTCTCCCTGATCGAGTCCCCCTTCCACCCCGATTTCAGCGCCCTGTACCGGAAGCTTGGCATCGAGGCGCAGCGCTTCGACTCGGCCCGCAATCTTCACCGGGCGATGCAGAAAGCGCCGCCGGATTTCTTCGTGGGGGAATTCATTTACGGCTGGGGCAACAACTACGCCGGCGCCAACGTCTCCAACCTGGACGTCACGATCCGCACGCTGCAGCGCTTTGCGCCGCAGGCGAAGGTCATCGTGTTCATGCATCCGCGCGAAGAGGACCACATCGGCAAGCTGCTGGAACTGTTTCCCATCCATGCGGTGCTGGCCTACCCGGTGAGCGAGCAGGCGATGCAGGCGGCCTTGCAACCCGCGGCTTGAATCCGCCAGGAAAACAGGGGCTGTTCAGCCCCGTCACGGCGCCACCACGCGCCGCGCATGACGCACCAGCAGCGGAAGCGCCATGCGGTTGACCAGGCCCGGCAGGTGCAGCGGCTTGAGCAGCATTTTCACCGTCATCTCATAAGGATAGTGGGCGCGCGCCCAGTGCCCGGCCGTATGTTGAAAGCGCTGAAAGTCCCGGGGGCTGAAGGTCTGTCCGGGATGACGCACCGCATGGGCGTTTTTCAACGCCAGGTAGGCGTCCTCTTGACCGATTTCCCCGAGCCGCTGCCGAATGACGCGGGCCACCTGCCAGCGCGAAGGGTGTTCCCGTTCGCGATACCGCAGGAAGGCGTGATAGAAATACTTGTAGTGCCCCACTTCGTCGTCACGGATATGGCCCACAAGCGTGGCCAGCACGGGCTCCGGACTGATTTGCTGCAACAAGCCATACAGGCCCGCGGTGCCGGTTTCCACGACGCACCGCGCAACCATTTCCAGCGCGCGCGTGGGCTCCAGCAGTTCCGCCTTGCAATACGGACGATAGTCCGTGCAGAACCCGTCAAACGCCGTCTGCCAGTCAAATGCGGGCCACACCGTCTCCACGTAGCGTCGCAGCGCGCGTCCGTGCTGCAGCTCCTCTGGTTCCCATCGCTCACGCAGCCATTGGCTGGCTTCGGCATCGCCCGCCATGTGGTCCAGCAGATTGTGGGTGTACAAATCCGCCAGGCTCTCCACAAATGACGCCGCTGCGAGCACATGGAACCACGTCTCTTCGCGGGCGATGCGTTCATGCGCGATGCGGTCGAACGCAATCTGCTCGATCGACCAGGGATGCGGCGCGACGAAGGCGGCGTGGGAATCCGGCATATCAGTTCATCTGCGTGGGCTCCCTGGTCAGACCCGTCAGGGCGACGGCGGTTCATTTGCACGAATTCAAAGTCGCGAGACCGGACTTAATCCAGCCGCGACATAGGGTATAAAGTGGGTTTGCGCGATTCGTTTCAGACCGTAAGTGGAGGCAGTCATGCAATCAAATAGACATGCCGCGGCGGCGTCTTGGCCGATGTATGGCTCTGCCACGACCACGCTCAAAACCCCGGCTGCTACCCCGCAGGGCACCGATCGACCGATGCACCGCATGACGTTCAGGATGCTGTTCATGGGGTCGGTTTTCGCTTGTGCGCTCGCGAGCCCGGGCCCGGCTCCTGCCGCGGAAGCCGAGGCGGACACCCCTGAACGCGTGCTCGTGCCGTTTAATCCTGGCTGGCAACTCACGCCCGATCGTTTCGACCCATACCTCCTCGCGCAAGATATTGCCAGCGCGACGGATGTCACGTCTCCAGCCGCGTCCACACCTACCGATACCCCTGTCGCGCAGCTCGAAGGCTCCGTAAAAAGGGAGGCCCGCCCCAACTATGCCCTTCCGGCCGTGGAGATTATCGGATTCAATTTCCTGCTCAACCGGTTCAACTACCACTTCATCGACAAACCGGTCTACGACACCAGCCTGCAAACGATCCGGGACAATTTGAGCGCCAAATGGGTGGTCGACACCGATCCGTTCGCGGTGAACCAGTTCATGCATCCGTATCAGGGCTCCGTTTATTTCGGGCTCGCACGCTCGTCCGGCCTCGACTACTGGACGTCGCTTGGGTACACCTTCGGGGGCAGCCTGATCTGGGAGATCGCCGGCGAAACGGGGCCGCCTTCCATCAACGACTTCGTCACCACCGGCCTCGGCGGGACGTTTCTCGGCGAACCGCTGTTCCGCATGGCGAACCTGCTGCTGGAGCACGGCGGCGACACGCCTGGATTCTGGCGTGAAACGGGGGCAGCGGCGATCTCCCCGCCGCTGGGCTTCAACCGGCTCGCCTTCGGCGACCGCTTCCGCGCGGTGTTTCAGAGCCACAACCCAGCCACCTACAGCTATGTCCGTTTCGGCTGGAACAAGATCGATGACGCACTCGATGGCATCGTGGGACAGACGGTGAAACGCGATACGGCCACCGTGGACTTTCACATGTCCTATGGGCTGCCCGGGAAGAACGGCTATCGCTATACACGTCCGTTCGACTACTTCGATTTCGATTTCACCGCGACGACCGCCAACGTGTTCGAGAACATCATGAGCCGCGGCCTCCTGATCGGAAAGGAATACACGGCGGGCGACAACTACCGCGGCATCTGGGGCCTCTATGGCAGCTACGACTATATCTCGCCGCAGACGTTTCGCGTCTCGAGCACCGCGGTGTCGTTCGGTACGACCGCGCAATGGTGGATTTCGGACAACGTGGCGCTGCAGGGCACCGCCCTTGCGGGTGTGGGCTACGGAGCCGCCGGGACCATACACGGTCAGGGTGAGCGCAATTACCATTACGGCGCCACGCCGCAGGCGCTCCTGTCGCTGCGCCTGCTATTGGGTGAGCGCGTCAACGTCGACTTGACGGCGCGCTCCTACTACGTCAGCGATGTGGCTTCGACCGAGGACCGGGGGACAGAGCGCATCTTCCGGGGAGATGCGGCGTTTACCATGCGCATCCACGGCCCCCACGCCCTCACGCTCAAGTACAACGCCTCGCGACGGGATGCGCGATACCCCGATATTCCCAACACCCTGCAGACCGTGAGAACGGTGAGCCTGCTCTACACCTACTATTTCGGCGATGCCAGGTTCGGCGCAGTCGAGTGGCGGGAGGCGGGCGAACGCTGAAGGGGATATCGACGACGCGCGGCTCGCAGACACCACCCATTGGCCCCGCCAACTGAAGCGCGCGACGAGGCTCGCGGATTAAAGGCGGAAAACGGGCCAGGGTCGAAATACCTCGCAACCCTGACGGGTTTCGAGTCCGGCCGGGGATGTCCCAACTCCATTGCGCGGGCCTCGGCGATCAGCGCCGATTGATACTGATCCGCCCGGGCCCCATGAGTAGCAGCGCAATCGCAGTGAACAAGAACATGCCCTGCAGTTCCAGCGCCCAGCCGCCCTGTTCGTTGAGGCTCGTGAGTTGCGCGAGGTGGGCAAGCGCGAAGGCAAAGAACATGTTGGCGGCGACCAGCGCGGCGCCGATGCGCGCATAGAGGCCGACGATGAGCAGGAGCGGGCCGAGCACTTCGCCGGCGTATACGCCGTAAGCGAAGAAGGCGGGCATGCCCATGCCGGTCACCATGCCCTCGATCGGGGCGATGCCGTGCCGGAGCTTGGCGATGCCGTGCAGCAGAATCAGGATGCCGAGGGTGAGACGCAAGACCAGCTTGCCGACATCGTCCAGATTGTTTTTCATCGCCATGCTCCCGGTTGAGGATACGTTGTGAGAACTATCGTGTCTTTGGAGTTTCTTCACCTTAAGACATTGGCTTCAAGGTGCAAGGCCGGATCTCCCGCCCCCATAGCCTGTTCCCCCTTGCCTACCGGCTGGCCTGCGTCCGTTTCCACGCGGCGGGCGGCAGGCCGACCATGCGCTTGAATGCGCGCGAGAACGCGGCTTCGGATTCGTAGCCCACTTCCAGGGCAATGGTCGCCACGGTGCGATTCGATTCCCGCAGCAGCCGGCTGCCGAGCTGGATGCGCCAACTGGCGAGGTAGTGCATCGGCGGATCGCCGAGGGTTTGCATGAAGCGTTCGTGCAGCGCGGAACGCGACAGGCCGACTTCGCGGGCGAGGTCGTCGACTGTCCAGGGCTGGTCCGGACGTTCGTGCATGCGTTCGAGCGCCTTGCCGACGTAGCGGTCGCGCAGTCCGGCGAGCCAGCCGGTCGCGTTCTCGGGGAGGGTGTCGAGATAGCGGCGCGCGGCGTCGACGAACATCATCTCGGCGAGCCGTTCGAGCACGGCGTCGCCGCCGGGCCGCGGGCTGCTGGATTCGACGACCGCCTGCTCGATCACACGGGCGGCCCAGCCGCTGGCGCGTTCGGCCGGCAGATGCAGGATGGGCGGCAGCGCCGCGATCAGGGGATTGAACGGCCGCAGGTCGCAGCCGAGGAAGCCGCACACGGCGATCATGTCCGCCGCCTCGACGGGCAGCGGCGACCCCGGCTCGACCACGCCATGATGAAAGGCGATCGGCATGGGCTTGGGGACGTTGCGGGTGGAGAACACCCACTCGGCGGTCCGGCGCAGCGGCTCGATGCCCGGTGCGCTCGACAGGACATGGCGATCGCCCTGCGGAAACATGACGATGTCGCCGGTGGCCAGTTTCACCGGCGGCTGGCCCGCGACCGCGGCCCAGCCGTTGCCCTTGGCGATCATGTGGTACTCGATGACATGCTCGCAGCCGGGCATCACCGCTTCGGCAATCTCGCCGGCCGGCGGCGCCTCGGTGGACCAGGGATCGCTGCAGCTCACGTAATAGAACACGGCGCCGCGCACGCGCACGGTGCGCAGCAGATCGGAAAGTGTGTCTCGGCTCATGGGCGTGGACCTTTCGACGGGCGATCGATCGGGAAGCGCAAACCTGCAATCGGGGGGCAACGAATCCCGGACGCTTGAGCATATTTGCGCGACGCAGAGTGAAGTGTCAATCAGGCGGCTTCGTGACAATGGGGGCGCTGACTGACCGGCTGCGATGCGGAGACGACGCATCGCTTTGAAAGCCGGGCAACCAGGCAGCGGACGACCGGCCCCGCCGGTCCCCTTCCATCCGAATGAGGAGAGGAGCATCCCCATGACTACCGAACTGAATGTTTGCACCCCGGCCGCACCGCCCGGGGCGCCTGCCCCCGGCCCGGGCCAGGTCGATTTCGGCGCGATCAAGCAGCGCCAGCACGCCACCTGGGCGAGCGGCAACTATGCCATCGTCGGCACCACGCTGCAGATCGTCGGCGAACACCTGGCAGAAGCGGTGGACCTGCGTGCCGGCGAAGAGGTGCTGGACGTGGCCGCCGGCAACGGCAACGCCACGCTGGCGGCGGCGCGCCGCTTTGCCCGCGTGACCTCGACCGACTATGTGCCGGAGCTGCTCGAGAAAGGCGCCGAGCGCGCCCGCGCCAATGGGCTGGAAGTCCACTTCCAGGCGGCCGATGCGGAAGACCTGCCGTTCGCCGACGGCGCCTTCGATGTCGCGCTGTCCACGTTCGGCGTGATGTTCGCGCCCCACCAGGCCCGCGCGGCACGGGAGTTGACGCGCGTGGTGCGTGGCGGCGGCCGCATCGGCCTGGCGAACTGGACGCCCGAAGGCTTCATCGGCGACCTGTTTCGCCTGATCGCTTCCTATGTGCCGCCGCCGGCCGGCGTGCAGTCGCCGATGCTGTGGGGAACCGAGCCGCGCATCGTCGAGCTGTTCGGCCCGGATGCCACCGACATCCGCTGCGAGCGGCGCCGCTTCAACTTTCGCTATCAATCCGCCACGCACTGGATCGAGGTGTTCCGCAACTTCTACGGCCCCACCTACAAGGTGTACGCCGCGCTCGATCCCGATCGCCAGGCGAGCCTGACCCGGGACATCGGCGCGCTGCTCGAACGCCAGAACGTCGGCGGCGCGCATTCGCTGGTCGTCCCCAGCGAGTATCTGGAGGTCGTGATCACCCGGAAGTAGGCGTCACGACCGGGCCGTGACCGGGAAAGGGCTCGGCGCCTTTGATCGCGGCCCCCTTGATGGGTACCCTGTCGCGATGGATTCCCTGATCGCCGCTGCCGCGCGCGCGCTCGCAGCCGGCGACGCGCTCAGTGCCCTCAAGCGTGTCGCCCTGCGCGATGACCCGCCGGCGCTCGCCCTGCGCGGCACCGCCCTGGCGCAGCTCGGCGACTACCCGCGCGCCCGCGAGCTGCTGCGGCGCGCCGCCCGCGGCTTTGGCGCGCGCGAGCACGTGGCGCACGCCCGCTGCGTGGTCGCGGAGGCGGAGGTGGCGCTGGCGATGCGCGACCTCCTCGGCTCGCCGCGCACACTGGCGGCCGCGACGGCCACGCTCGAGGCGCGCGCCGATCGTGCCAATGCGCTGCACGCGCGTCTGATCCTGGTGCGCCGGCTGCTGTTGCTCGGCCGCCTCGACGAGGCCGCATCCGCCCTGTCCACGCTCGATACGCAGGGCCTGCCGCCATCGTTGCGGGCGATCGCAGAGCTGGCCGCGGCCGAGGTGGCGCTGCGCTCGTTGCGGACGGCAGCGGCGCAGGCTGCGCTCACACGTGCCCTGGATGCGGCCGGACGCGCGGGCGTGCCCGCCCTCCTCGCCGAGGTAGGCGAGGCGCGCGCTGCGCTCGATCGTCCCGCCGCCCGCCGCGTCCACGCGGACCGCGAACAACCGCTGCGCCTCGACGAGGTGGAAGCCCTGTTCGCCTCGGGTGCACTGGTGGTCGACGCCTGCCGCCGCGGCCTGCGCGCCGGCACGATCTGGCGGCCGCTGGCGCGCCGGCCGGTACTGTTCGCGCTGGCGCGCGCGCTCGCCGAGGCGTGGCCGGGGGATGTGAGCCGCGACGCCTTGATCGCGCGCGCGTTCCACACCCGCCGTCCTGACGAGACGCACCGCGCGCGTCTGCGGGTGGGGATCGGCCGTCTGCGCGCACTGGCTGCGCCACTCACGCATATCGAGGCCACCGCGCGTGGCTTTGCGCTCACGCCGCGCGACGCGGACGCCGTGGTCGTGCTGGTGCCTCCCATCGACGGCGACCAGGCGTCGCTGCTGGCGCTGCTTGCCGACGGTACGGCCTGGTCGACCTCGGCCCTCGCGCTGGCGCTCGGGGCCAGCCAGCGTACGGTGCAGGGAGGCAGAGGAAAAGGTGCGCTCGATCGGGCGCGCCCGCACGCAGCGCTGGATGGCGCCGCCGCTGGCCGGATTCACGACGATCTTGTTACTCCCCACTGCGCTGCCGCTCGGCTAAATTGAGTCTCACGGCGCCATTCCGGCGCGCCCAAAGGAGTCAATTTGATGACCGCACCCCAAGCCAAGACAGCCGAATCCCTCTCCCAGACACCGGCACGCGCCGCCGAGATCGTGCGTGAATACGGTCCCTTCGCCGGTGCCGACCAGATCGCCGGCGTCACCCACGACGGCCGCCACGTCTGGGCCGCCACCGGATCCAGGCTGGTCGCCTTCGATCCCGAAAGCGGCCAGCTCGCGCATACGCTCGATCGCACCGGCGACGCCGGCACCGCCTTCGACGGCACGCACCTTTACCAAATTGCCGACGCGCGCATCGACAAGATCGATCCCGTCACCGGCGAGGTCGTGGCGTCGATTCCGGCACCCGGGCACGGCAGCGACTCCGGGCTCGCCTGGGCCGAAGGCAGCCTGTGGGTGGGACAGTATCGCGACCGCAAGATCCACCAGATCGATCCCGCCACCGGCGACATCCTGCGCACCCTCGAATCCAACCGCTTCGTCACCGGCGTGACCTGGGTCGACGGCGAGTTGTGGCACGGCACCTGGGAAGACGACGGCAGCGAACTCCGCCGCATCGACCCGGAGAACGGCGCCGTGCTCGAACGGCTCGAGATGCCGGCCGGCATCGGCGTCAGCGGATTGGAGTCCGACGGCGCAAACCTGTTTTATTGCGGCGGCGGGCCGAGCGGAAAGGTCCGTGCCGTGCGGCGTCCGAAACAAGGCAGATCATGAGCAAGGAGACAGACATGGATACGATGGCCAAACACACGATCGGAACACGTGAAGCCTGGCTCGCAGCAAGGCTTGAGTTGCTCGAGGACGAGAAGGAACTGACGCGGCGCAGCGACGAGATGGCACGGCGGCGGCAGGCGCTGCCGTGGGTTCGCGTCGACAAGGACTATCGCTTCGACACCGACGAGGGGAATGCCTCGCTGGCCGACCTCTTCCGCGGGAATTCGCAGCTTCTCGTCTACCATTTCATGTTCGGCCCCGACTACAAGGCAGGCTGTCCGACGTGCTCGTCGATTGCGGACGGCTTCGATGGCTTCGCCGTTCACCTGGCCAACCACGACGTCACGTTGGCGGCGGTGTCGCGGGCACCGCTCGCCAAACTCCAGGCATACAAGCAGCGGATGGGCTGGACCTTTCCCTGGGCCTCATCGCTCGACGGCGACTTCAACTTCGACTTCGACGCCTCGTACTCCGAGGAAGACCAGCGCGGGGCCGGCATCGAATACAACTATCGGCGCGAGCCGCCGATGGCGCCGATTCCCTTCACGATGGGCAAGGAAGTCGGCGACCAATCTCCGCCCGTCCAGAATGCCATCATGACCGGAACCGATGTCTCGACCTACCTGCGCGAGCGCCCCGGCATGAGCGCATTCGCGCTCGAGGACGGCGTCGTCTACCACACCTACTCCACCTATGCGCGCGGGCTGGACGGCCTCTGGGGCATGTATCAGTGGCTCGACCGCGCACCCAGGGGACGCAACGAAACGGGCATGTGGTGGCGCCGCCACGACGAGTACGGCAAGCGCTGAGGACAGGCCATGCTTTCCGCGCAGGCGTCCCAGCACGTCTTTCTTGGCGTATCGGCGCTGCGCTTCGCGGCAAGCGCGGCAGCGACGATCGTCTGGAGTACGGCCATGTCGGGAATGGGCGCAATGTCGATGCCAAGCGGCTTCATTGCGATTGCCGCCTGTCCATGGCAGCCTACGTACCGGGCGTCCATTCGATCAGCCAGGTCATCAAGTACTCATCTCACCCACACTAGCCGATGCACGCCCAAGGTTTCCCGCCCATCGCCGACGCGCACGCGCGAATCCTGGTCCTCGGCAGCCTGCCCGGGCAGGTGTCGCTCCAGCGGCAGCAGTACTACGCGCAGCCGCAGAATGCGTTCTGGAAAATCATGGGACGTCTCTTCGGGGCAGGACCGGGACTGCCCTACGCGAACCGCGTGCACGGCCTGATCGGGAACGGGATCGCGCTGTGGGATGTCTGTGCCGCGGCGCAACGACCGGGCAGCCTCGATTCCGCGATTGTTCATTCGAGCGTGGTGCCGAATGATCTCGCCGCGTTCCTGGCAAGCCATCCGGACGTCGGACTCGTCTGCTTCAACGGCAGCAAGGCGGCCGAGCTCTACCGCAGGCTCGTGCTGCCCGGCCTGCCCGAGACACTCCACGCCATCCGATACGCAACGCTTCCCTCGACCAGCCCGGCCCATGCGGCCATGCCGTTCGAAGAAAAACTGACGCGCTGGGCGGCCGTGCTGCAGAATTGACGCCTCCAACGGGCGGCCATTCTTGATGCGGCCGCGAGTCATCCCTTCCTCCACGCCGCCATGCCCGCTCGCCATTCCATCATCGTCCGCAACCTGCTCCACCTTGCCGCCTCCGTCCTGCTGGTCATTGCGTGGTCCGGAATGGCTCGGGCGGCAGAACCCTCGATCGATATTGCCGTTGGCGCACAGCCGCATCGGTTCACTCGCACCGAACTGCTGAGGCACCCCGCACTTCGCAGCATCGAGATTCGAAACGATGTGGCCTACCACCGCACGATGCGCTACCAGGCGATACCGCTCGCCGCGCTGATCACGTCATTGCCGCAGGTCGAGTCGCTGCAATTCATCGCACGCGACGGCTTTGTCGCCAATATCCCGAGTGGCCTGCTTGCCGGCGGGGCGCAGCCCTGGCTGGCGATCGAACCGGAGGATGCCGCGTGGCCGGCGCTCAAGCCGGGAGGCAGCAGTGCCGGGCCGTTCTATCTGGTATGGCGGGCGCCGGAAAAAGCCGGCATCTCGCCCGAGCAATGGCCTTACCAGATCGCCAGGATTGCGGACGCGCCGCCGCTGGAAACGCGCTATCCGCAAATCCAGCCCAGGACGGCCGCGAACAGTGCGGAGCGACGGGGGATGCAGGTATTCGTGACCCACTGCGCGGCCTGCCATACGATCAACGGCGGCGGCGATGCGGCGGTGGGCCCCGACCTGAACCGGCCGTTCAGTCCGACCGAATACTTCAACGAGCCGTTCCTGCGCAAGCTGATCCGCGACCCGGCATCGGTTCGCAATTGGGAACGGCGCAGCATGCCGGGCTTCGCGCCGACGGTGCTGGGTGAGGCGCAGCTGGACGATCTGCTGGCCTATCTGCGCCAGATGGCCATTCAGCACTGATACCGAAAACACACGCGATCCACGCCATTCGGCCCAGGGCCATTAGAATAGCCCTGTCTCCCGTCCGGCTTTGCCCTGCATCGCCTCCCTGCCAACTGACGCCGCTTCCCCATGACGACCCGCCCGACCCAACTCGACGCCACCCACTTCGACGCCAAGGCCCGCCAATGGGACGACAACCCGGTGTTCCAGGAACGCGGTCTGAAGATTGCGCAGGCCATCCGGCAGGCCGTAGCCTTGAACAAACGCATGAGCGCGCTCGACTACGGCTGCGGCACGGGCCTGCTGTCCTTTCCGCTGAAGGACGAGCTGGGCCCCATTCTGATGGCAGACAGCTCGGGCGGCATGCTCGAGGTGGTGGCGGGAAAGATCGCCGCACAGGGTGTGGCCAACATGACGCCGATGAAGCTGGATCTGCTCGTCGATCCGGTCCCGGCCCAACGATTCGACCTGATCGTCACATCGATGACCTTGCACCATGTGCCCGACACCGACGCTATCCTGCGCATCTTCCACGATCTGCTGAATCCCGGCGGCACCCTCTGCATCGCCGACCTGGACCAGGAAGACGGCTCCTTCCACGGGCCGGAGGTCGACGTGCATCATGGCTTCGACCGGGCCGACCTGGGCCGGCGCGCCGCGCAGACGGGGTTTGCCGATGTGCGGTTCCAGACCGTGTTCAGCATTGCCAAGGCACGCGAGACCGGGACGCGGGACTATCCGGTGTTTTTGATGACAGCGCGGCGCGCAGGCGCATAACGAAAGGACGACGAAATGGGTTTCGAATACATGTTTTTCGACGAGGCGCTGCGCGACCGTTTCGTGGCGTTTGCGGCAGGGTACGGCATCGCGAGCACGATGCGGCAGGACGAGATCGAGGGCTTTGTCATCGAACTGCCGGACGGGCTGGACGACGAGCTGCAGGACGCGCTCGAGGCCGAGTACGACGCGATCATGGACGCACAGATGCTGCTCGCCGAATCGGACGAGGATCTGGTCAGCCACGCCGTCGCCGGTGTCACCGTGACGCTGTCGGACGGCACGACCCGTGCCGTCCGCATTCCGCCCCCGATCGCACGCCGCCTCTTCGAGCACTTCACGCCCGAGGAAGTCCACGAGATCGCCACCGCGATTGCCGAAAGCGTGGAAAATCCGGTCGACGGGCCGATTTGCCACAAACCACCCCAATAAATGCCCCTCGGGGCAGGAAAATCGTCCCGATCCGGCCATGATCGATGGCTGGAACGGCGCGATACGCTAGACTGTGCCCGGTAGCTGCACCACCAGAACATACGCTGTCCCGTAGATGAACCCCTCGTTGCTCATTTTCATTATTTCCTTCTTCGTGGCGCTGGCCATGAGTGGAATCCTGCTGATCCTTGCGCAGACCTACCCCAAAACCATACGGGGCCTGCGCGAATGGAGCCTGGGCGCGCTGGCCATCGCGTTGTGTTTTCCGCTCTTCATCGCCCGGGACCATATCCCGGACCTGCTGAGCGTCATCCTGGCCAACCTGACGCTGTTGCTGGCCTTCATGGCGCTGAACGTCGGCACCCGGAAGTTCGCCGGCACGCCGCCGAAATACAACCGCGTCCTGCTGGCCCTGTTCGTGCTGACGTTCGTGGTGCTGTTTGTCTGGTTCACGTATGTCCAGCCCGATATCCGGATGCGCGTCGGAACCATGGTCCTGTTCACGCTCATCGTCGTCCTGGATCAGCTCTTTCTTGTGCTGCGGGCCTTGCCCAGGACGATGGGGCGTCATATCTGGGTCTCGTCGCTGGCGATCATGATCGTTTCGCGGCTGGTTCGCCTGGGCGCCCTGCTCATCGGTTTCTCCCCCCCGACCGGGGTGTTTGACACGTCGGCCTCGCAGCTTGTCTATGTGGCGATTCCCGCGCTCACGATTCCGCTCGGCACGATCAGCCTGATCCTGCTCGCGTCGGAAAAGCTGCGGCACGACCTCGAGTTCATCAGCCGCCACGACGGCCTGACCAAATGCCTCAACAAGAATGCGGCGATGGAAGAGCTCGAGCGGGAGATTGCCCATACCCGGCGCCATGGGAACAAGCTGGCGATCATGCTGTTCGATCTGGACAACTTCAAGGATATCAACGACACGCATGGCCACCTCGAGGGCGACAGGATCCTGGTCGAGTTCGCAAGAAAGGTCAAAGCCTCGCTCAGGGCATCGGACCAGCTCACGCGTTTCGGGGGCGATGAGTTCATGGCCATTCTCCCTGACGCCGATCTCGAACAGGCCCGGCTCGTTGCAAATCGATTTCAGGAAGCTGGAAGGGAAAGCCAGCCTGTCGCCTGGTCGGTCAGCATCGGCATTTCGGCATGGCAGGACCCGGACGACACCCTGGATGCCTTGCTGACCCGCGCCGACAAAGCCCTGTATAAGTCCAAGGCGCTGGGCCGGGATCAGACGCAATCCATCTGACGCACCCGCCGGGGATTGGCTTTCCCCGCGGACGCGGCCTTCACGAATCCCTCCCTTCCGAGAACGAATACGGCCCAGCCAGGTCTTATTTTTCTTGGGCGGATCGCGGGCTCGACAACGCCCGTATCCGGACTATGTTTTATCGGAAAGGCTTCAAATCCACCTGGTAGTACAAATAAACCTGTCTATAGTGGTACAGACGTTAAAGTTTGCCTTGCACCTGTCGTAATCATCAGGCCAGTCAGCCCCCCCTCCGTACGCCGCTGACCACCTCGATAACCAGGAGATATGCCATGCGCAACATGCAATATCTGACTTCCAAACATCGGATCGGTGTCACGACACCAGCCAGGCTGGAACAGCGGGCGGATACATCCGAGGATCTGGTTGCAGCGGCAGTGGACGCACTGAACGAGATGGGAAACATCACGGCCCATCAATGTTTTACCCATCCCGAGACCTTGACCGAAGACCGGATCACGGCCTATGCCCTGGCACTGATGCGCCTGCGCGAATGCGCCAGCACGGCGGGTTTCGATCGCCTGGTGAACGCGTGTGATGCGCTCGCAGTGACGGTATCCCGCCTGATCGAGGACCGAAGCTGCATCTGCCGCGAAAAATGCGAGGCCCTAACGCGTTTTGTCGGGCACGCGAAAACGATGATCCAGATGTCCATTGAGCGTGCAAAGCGCTGCACGCTGCCCGTTCCTGAAATCCACACGCCTTCCGACAGAGTGAACGTCGAGCGCAACGTGCGCGCCTCGATCTAAACGCAGATCAGTGCGGCCCGGCGCCGCTCCTATCCGGCTCGTTTCGATTGCCTCCCCGTTTCCGCCGACACGGGCATCAGCGACATCACATCCTCCATCGCATCGGCGAGCAGGCCAGGCAGCATCGGATCCAGGCCCTCGCGCCATTCAAGCCCGATGGTTCTCGCCACGCCCAAGCCCGAGACCGGCACGGCCACCAGGTCGTCCGGCACGAGGCTGCGCGGCGCCAGGGTCATTCCTTTCCCGTTTCGTATCAGCCGGAAAGCAAGTTCTTCACGTTCGGCACGCACCGTCACACGCAGCGTCACGCCAGCGGCCTTCAACTGCGCACGGCCTACCGCATCCAGCTCGCAAGTCGATCGGTGTACAAACGGATACGCCCCCAAATCCCGAACCGAAATGGGTCCGGACGTCTGTGCGAGCGGATGGTCCGGCGCCACCACGGCGACCAGGGGTTCGCGCCACAATACGCGCGCGTTGGCGGCGAGATCGCTGACATTCGTCCAGCCGAAGTCGATCCGCGCCTGGGCGAGCCATCCGGCCACACGCTCGGCGGAAGCTTCCCAAACCTCCAGTCGTACGTTGGGCGCCTGCTTTGCCACCGCTTGAACCAGCGCCGCAATCGCCTCGTGCGGCAGGGTATTGAGCACGCCCACGCGAATCCGTCGTAGGTCCTCGGCCTCGCCCAGAAAATCGGCACGCGCTGCATCGCATTGCCGGAGGATCTCTCGCGCATGCCGATAGAAGCGGCGGCCTGCCGGCGTCAGCCGAAGCGGCCGGTTGGCCGGGATGGAACGGTCGAAGAGCGGCCGGCCCAGCGTCTGCTCCAGCGCCTTGAGGCCGGCCGACACGGACGGCTGCGAAAGATGCAGCCGCTCGGCCGCCTTGATCACGCCGCCATACTCCACCACTGCAGCCAGGAAGCGGAGATGCTGGATTTTCATAATAGGTTTCTCCTATTATTTTCAATAACAACAATCGATTATAAATATTTGGAGCGCGACCGTAGACTAGCCGCCCAGATCCGCATGAACGGTTCATGGGGTCATTCATCGGAGGATGCATGAACAGCAAACTGTCTACGCTCGCGTTTCTGCAACGGCAACTGGATGGCAGCCTGCCTGCGGATGCCACCACGGAGATGCGTTATCCCACTGCAATCTCGCAGCTTCTGGGGTTCAGGATTACGGATGTCGATGTGGGTTATGCGCAAGTCGAACTGGATGCAGATGCAGCCATCCATGGCAACCAGCAGGGCACCGTGCACGGCGGCATGTTGTGCGAACTGGCCGACGCCACCATCGGAACCGCGCATTCGACCGCCATTGCGGAAGGCGAAACCTTCGCCAGCATCGACCTCCGGATCAGTTTCTTCCGGCCCGTGTGGCGATCCGTGCTGACCGCGACCGCACGGCAGGTCCAGCACGGGAAGACGCTGACCCACTACGAATGCGAAATCACCCGGGACGACGGCAAACCGGTCGCGCTCGCAATGAGTACGGTCATGACCATCCGGGGGGAGGCTGCAAGCGGACGGTAACGCCCATATGCCCGGGATGTCTCCCCGGCTTCACGTGCAAGCCAGGCCCCTGCCCGGATGGATCGGCCGGACATCCCATTCAGGCCCGGCAAGAACCAACGTCCGCCCATTTGCGTTATCGTCAGCTTTTCTCCAGGGTACCCCCCAACCATGAGCAAACCCATCATTTACCACATTCCCGTCTGCCCGTTCTGCCAGCGTCTGGACATCCTCCTGACGTTGAAGGGCCGCCGCGACGAAATCGACTTCCAGGTGATCGACATCACTCAGCCGCGTCCCGACTGGCTGCTGAAAAAGACCCGCGGCACCACGGCATTGCCGGTCCTGGAAACGGCCGACGGGCACATCATCAAGGAAAGCCTGGTCATCCTGCAGTATCTCGAGGACATCTATCCGGAACAGCCGGTCGCCCAGCGCGACCCTTACCGGCGTGCGGTGGAAAATATGCTGACGCGGATGGATGCTGATTTTTTCAGCCAGGGCTACACCTGGCTGATGAACCAGGACCCCGCACGCTGTTCGGTCCTGCGGGAAGACATGCTGAAGCAATATGCCCTGCTGAACGATTTCCTGCTGGAACACGCGCCGTCCGGCCCTTTCCTGTTCGAAACGTTCGGCTGGGCAGAGACCGTGTTCACGCCGTTCTTCGAGCGTTTCTGGTTTTTGGAATATTACGAAGGCTTCACGCTGCCCGGCGACGCGCGCTACGCCCGCGTGCGCGCGTGGGTCGACGCCTGCATGTCGCATCCGGCTGCCCAGCAGACGACCCTGGAGGAAGTGGTCAAGCTCTATTACGACTATTCGAAGGGGGCCGGGAACGGCGCCTTGCCGCCCGGCCGAACGAAGTCTTCCCTGTCGCCGGCACCCGACTGGCGCACCCGCCCCTGGCCGCCGCGAAACAAGTATGCGCACAACGCGACCGATGCGGAACTGGGCTTGCTGTAAAACGCGTTACCGTACCGAACGATAGACACCCCCTCTTTCCGGCTTGCTCAGGACCAGCTGCCAGAGCTGGCCCTGGCGGGAACGGAAAAAACCCGCGCAACTCATCAGATAGTATTTCCACATGCGATAGAAGCGCTTGCCGTACTTGGCTTCCAGGAAAGGCCAGGCGGTGTCGAAGTTTTCCCACCAGGCCATCAGGGTATGGTCGTAATCCTGACCAAAGTTGTGCCAATCCTCGATCAGGAAGCGGCTTTCCAGGGTTGATGCGATCTCTTTGGCCGACGGCAGCTTGCCATTGGGAAAGATGTATTTGTCGATCCAGGCATCGGTCTTCGGCGACGTGACGGAATTGCCGATGGTGTGCAGCAGGAACAGTCCGTCGTCCTTGAGCGCACGATGCGCCGTGTCGAAATAGACGGCGTAGTTTTTCGGGCCGACATGCTCGAACATGCCCACCGAAACGATCTTGTCATATTGTTCGGTAAGGTCCCGATAGTCCATCAGCTCGATCGATACCGGCAGACCCTCGCAGCGCGCCCGTGCCAGTTTCTGCTGCTCTTTCGAGATGGTGATGCCGACCACCTCGACGCCGTAGTGTTCTGCCGCATAGCGGGCCAGCCCGCCCCATCCGCAACCGATTTCGAGCATGCGTTCGCCGGGCTTCAACTCCAGCTTGCGGCAGATCATGTCGAGTTTCTTCAGTTGCGCGTCCCGCAGCCCGGCCGCGTTGTGCCAGTAGGCGCAGGAGTAGCTCATGGTGGGGTCGAGCATGGCCTCGAACACGTCGTTGCCGATGTCGTAGTGCTGCTCGCCTACCTGGAAGGCGCGCCGGCTGGATTGGAGGTTGAACAGGCTGTGGCGCAGAATCTCGCCCAGCAGGCGCAGCTGCGACCAGTTGTCGATTTTTTCCTCGACCCGGGCGCTCAGAAGACGGTGGAAAATCTGGTCCAGCCGCTCGCACTCCCACATCCCGTCCATATAGGCCTCGCCGAAACCGAGCGACCCCTTCGTCAAGACAAGCTGGTAGACGCGTTCATCGAGTATCCGGATATCCCACGGGGCGTCGCCATTGATCGTGACGCCGGCATCGCCGGCAAGCTCGCGGAGGATGGTGGGGGGTGGCGGGAGCGTCGGCGCATCTCCGGCAGGGTCAAGGACGAGCACATCTTCCGTTTGCATCGAGGGTTCCCTTTCTAAAAACCTTGAGGCGCCCAGAGTAGATTTTCGACAATTATTTAACAAACGATTTTTTTATATCTTATATATCGTATATATCGATACTTGTACTTCGCATTGCCGGCATCATGACGTCCAGCTGGTTAGATTTCCAGGAACCGGGACATGGCAATTCGGTGAGGGAGACGCATTGCCGGGTTTCCATCCACGCCTGTATCCATAGGGTATTCAGACAGCACACCTCGCCGCAGGCCGGCAATGCTCGCAGCATCTCTGGCGGTTCAGTACGCACCATCCAATCCGCGCAGGACAATCCACCTCGCAGGAACGAACTGCGGCTGGCATAGCGCGCATAAGATATATTTTTGTGATTTCCTCCGTCCAGCACGATCGGCCGTGATTCAGCTTGTAAGGGCAGTTCGTCCGGCGCGACCAAGAGATTCCTGACAGGAGATCTCATGCGTATCGTCCTGCTGTTCTGCTGTGTACTGGCCATCCCTGTCGCGGATGCCGCCACCTGCAATGCCGTCAGCGGCGCATCGCGCAACAGCCTGCTCGAACTGTATACCTCGGAGGGTTGCAGTTCCTGCCCGCCAGCCGACCGCTGGCTATCGCACCTGCCTGACGATGCCGGAGTGGTACCGCTGGCATTCCACGTGGACTACTGGGACCGGCTGGGTTGGCGCGACCCATTTGCCCAGGCCGCTTTCAGCCAGCGCCAGCGGGCGCGCAACAACGGGACCGGTTGGGTCTACACGCCGCAGGTGATGCTCGACGGCAAGGATTACCGCGCCTGGCAACGCGGCCTGCCCGCTCGTTCGACCGCGCCCGCACCGGTCCGTCTGGCACTCACGCTGACCCAATCGACCGACCGCCTGGACGTCCAGGCCGACAGCCGCTTCGACGACCCGGCTGCCGGACATGAGGCGCAACTGTATCTGGCCCTGACTGAGAACCGCCTGGACTCGGAGGTCACTGCAGGGGAAAACGCCCGGCGGGTCCTGCACCACGACCATGTCGTGCGCCAACTGGCCGGGCCGTTCGATCCGCACCATGCCCGCCAACGCTTCAGGCGGCAGCCCGGATGGAAAGCTGCCGATCTGGGCGTGACGGCGTTCGTGCTCGATGCACGCGGGGCGACCTTGCAGGCGCTGGCATTGCCGGCCTGTCCTTAGCTTGAACCGTTGTGTGACCCCGTCCTAGGCAAACGGATACTTGATTCCCACCGCCTGCCAGTGCGCCGCTTCCTCTTCCAGCGCACGCTGGGTGAGCGGCCGGCTTTCCAGCCAGCCTTCGGGCAAGGTCAGGCGGAAACGCTTGTTGCTCGCATCCACTTTCACCTCGGGCAGGTGGGGCTCGGCACGGTTACGGCAGAGGATGACAGCCTGGCGCAGCAGCCACACCAGCAAACGGTCGTTGTCCGACACCGTACCGGAGGCGAATGCCGGCAGCTTCGTCAGCGCGCCGCGCTGGGCTCGCGCCAAGAGCGCCAGGCGCGCCTGGTCGGTGCGCGAAAAACCCGGCATGTCGGCGTTTTCCAGGATGTAGCCGGAATGGCGATGGTAGCCGCCGTGTGACACCATGAGCCCGATTTCGTGCAGGCGCGCGGCCCAGTCGAGAAAGCGCACGTCATTGTCGTCGCCAGCGCCACTGCCGCCCTGAGCAGCCAGCAGATTCATCGCCACTTGCCTGACACGCGCGGCCTGACGGGTGTCGATGTGGTAACGACGCATGAACTCACCCACTGTCGCCTCGCGCATGTCGTGCTTGTGAAAACGTCCCAGCAGATCGTAGAGGATGCCTTCGCGCATGGCGGTCTCGGCGACGTCCATCTGTTCGATGTCAAGCTCGGCGAAGAGGCCCGCCATGATGGCAAAGCCGCCGGCGATGACCGGGCGGCGGTCGCGCGTCAGGCCAGGCAGTTCGAGCGCGTCGAGGTGGCCAGCCCGGATGAACTGGGTGCGCAGCTGGGCGAGTCCATCGGCCGTGATGCCGTGCGCCGACCAGCCGCTCTGTTCGAGGATCTCGCGCAGCGCGCGAGCGGTGCCGCTGGAACCCACGGCCTGCTGCCAGTTGCCCCGGGAAAACGCTTTCGCAATACGCTCGACCTCGACGCGGGCCGCGGTCTCGGCAGCTTTCAGCGCAGCCTTGTCGACGACCCCGTCGGCAAAGAAACGTGTGGAGAAATTGACGCAGCCCATGTGCAGGCTTTCCCGCTCGTGCGGCTTCAGTCCGTGGCCGATGATGAATTCGGTGGAACCGCCGCCGATGTCGACGACCAGGCGCCGGTTGGGCGACGCCGGCAGCGAATGCGCGACGCCCAGATAGATGAGCCGCGCCTCCTCGCGCCCGGCGACGATCTCGATCGGATGTCCGAGCGCGCGTTCGGCCCGGGCAATGAAGTCACCGGCATTCTTGGCGACGCGCAGTGCCGAGGTGCCGACGCAGCGGATCGCTTCCGGCGACAGGCCGCGCAGGCGTTCGCCGAACCGCTGCAGACAGGCCAGCGCACGTTCCTGGGTGGCGTCGTCGAGCCGCTTGTCGGCGCCAAGCCCGCCGGCCAGGCGCACGGTTTCCTTCAGCGAATCGAGCGGGTAGAGCTGGTCGCCGGCGACCCGCGCCACTTCCAGGCGGAACGAGTTGGAACCTAGATCGACGGCGGCAAGGGTGTCGTAGGTTTTCATGCTGTTTTGCCGAAAAACAGATAGGCCATGCCGATGGCGGCGAGGATGCCGGCGACATCGGCAATCAGCCCGCAGGTGACGGCGTGACGCACGCGCTTGATGCCGACCGCCCCGAAATACACGGCCAGCACATAGAACGTCGTCTCGGTGCTGCCCTGCACGATGGAAGCGAGCCGCCCGGCGAAGGAGTCCGCGCCGTGTGCCTGCATGGTGTCGATCATCATAGCCCGCGCGCCGCTGCCGGAGAACGGCTTCATGAGCGCGGTGGGCAGCGCGTCAACCCAGCGCGCGTCGAAGCCCAGCGCCAGCACGGCGCTGCGCACGCCGTCCATCAGCAGGTCGAGCGCGCCGCTGGCGCGGAACACGCCGATTGCCACCAGCATGGCGACAAGATACGGAATGATCGTGACGGCCGTGTGAAAGCCTTCCTTGGCACCTTCGATGAAAGCTTCATAGGCATTGACGCGGCGCCACACCGCCATCAGCAGGAACAGGATGATGAGGCCCGACAGCACGACGTTGCTGAGGATGGCCGACTGCCGCGTCATTTCGGCCGCGTCGAGACTGGAGAAATAGGCGACCAGCCCGCCGATCAACGCCGTGGCCCCGCCCAGATACGCCATCGTGACGCGATTCCACAGGTGCAGGCGCTGGAACAGGCCGGTGACCAGGATACCGGTCAGGGTGCCGATATAGGTGGTGATGAGCAGCGGCACGAAGACGTCGGTGGGATCGGCGGCGCCGAGTTGCGCGCGGAAGGTGAAGATGGTGACCGGCAGCAGGGTCACCGACGCGGTGTTGATCACCAGGAACAGGATCTGCGCATCGCTGGCGGTGTCGGGCGAGGGGTTGAGCTTCTGCAGCTCCTGCATCGCCTTGATGCCGAGCGGCGTCGCGGCATTGTCCAGCCCCAGCATGTTGGCACCCATGTTCATCGTCATCGCGCCGAGCGCGGGATGGTTGGGCGGCACGTCGGGAAACAGGCGGCGGAACAGCGGCGCGAGGCCGCGCGTCAGCACATCGAGCATGCCGGCGCGCTCGCCGACCTTCATCACCCCCAGCCACAGCGCCATCACACCGGTGAGGCCGAGGGCGATTTCAAATGCCGTCTTGCTGCTGTCGAACAGAGATTTGACCAGTGCGGCAAACACGCCGGCGTCGCCGAGGAAGACCAGCTTGAACAGCGCGATCAGGAAGGCGACCAGAAAAAAACCGACCCATAGCGCGTTGAGCATGAATCTAGAAACCGCAGTTGGACGCGCCCGCTGGGGCGTCAGAGCGGGCGACTGCCGCATACGATTCCACACGGGCTTCAGCCCGTAGTAAATCGGAGTCCTTTAGGGCGAAGCGAGGAGGCCGCAGGCTCATGCCTGCAACGACGAGCGACAAATGCAGATGCATGGCCTGGCGAGCCAGCGGGTGCGTAGCGGAATCACCTTCCCGATGAACGCGATCAAAGGCTAAAGGGCCAGTATTCATGCGGAATTCGCTTAAATTATTGAGCGGTCAACTGTGGTTTTTAGGTTCAGTCTTAGGAAATCCAGCTGGCGACGACAACCAGCAGCCCGGCCACCAGCCAGATCACCAACCCGCGCCAGATCATGCTGATGGCGCTGTCGATGCAGTCGGCGTCGGGGGCCTGGCCCGTGCCCAGTTCGGGCCGCCACACGGTTTCGTCCCCCACGTTGAGGCTCTGGCCCAGACGCACCCCCATGGCGCCGGCGCCGGCGGCGAGCACCACGCCCTCTTCCTCTTCCGGCCAGCCCGGCGCCTGGGTGCGCCAGCAGAAGGTGGCATCCTCGAAGTTGCCGGCAATGGCGTAGGTCAGTGCAGTCAGCCGGGCCGGCAGCCAGTTGATGGCATGGAAGGCTCGCAGGGCGAACAGGCCGAATCGACCCTGGGTGTTCGTCCAGCGTCGCGCCAGGATCGAGGCGGTGCGGAACAGCACGGCCCCGACCGGTCCCAGTGGCGCCAGCAGCACGAACCAGAACAGCACGCCGAACATCTGGCGCTGGCTTGCCGCCATCACCTGCTCGATGGTGACGCGCGCGATGTCGTCCGCGCTGAACGCGCTGGCATCGCCGCCACGCCATGCGCCGAGTTGCGTGCGTGCCGAATCGAGTTCGCCGGCGCGCAACAGGCGTGCGATGCGCTCGGCATCGTCGCTAAAATATTTGAAGCCCAGGGTGACATACAGTACGCCCACATTCCACACCCACCCGAGAAACGGGCTGATGCCGCCGAGCAGAAAGAAAACCAGCCATACGCCTATCAGCACCGGCATGACTGCCAGCGTCCAGGCGATCGCACCGTGGCTGTATTCGCCGGCGTTGAGCTTGCGCTGGAGCCACTGGATGAACAAGGTGTAGCGCTGGTAATGCGGCAGCGGCTGCCGCAACGGGCGTATGTGCTCGAGCACGATGGCAGCGAAGACGGAGAAGAACGCCATCAGCGGTTCATTTCCAGGGTAAAGACGCCGATCCGGTCGGCCTGGCCTGCCGGACGGTACAGCTCCACCGTCGGCATGACGATGCCCTTGCCATGCGCTTCCAGCATGTCGTCCAGCGCCTGGTAGGCCTTGGACGGTGCCAGCAGAACCGCCGCCTGAACACGTGCGAGGTAGACCGGACGCCGCTCGATACGGCCCTCCTTCAGGCCGGCAGGGACCGGGGCGTCATCGGCCAGGGTATAGCCCAATTGCGCGCGCACCTTGCCGTTGTCGGCGCGCGGATCGGTGAGGATGACGCTGATCGTGTCGCCTGCCGTCACCCGGGCCTCGGTGAACCGGTCCAGTACCGCATTCTGCGATTTACGCATGTTGCTGATCGGGCCTTCGTAATCGAGATAGGCATAACGATGCGGCCCGGCCACGGTTTCGGTCACGCTGACCGAGTTGAACCCGCCCCACCACCAGAAAACTGCGACGATCGGCAATACGAACGCCAGCACAAATGCCGGCCACTGTTTCTTGAACACGGATGCAACCCCCTTCTACAACGCGAGAAGATACCACAGCCTCGTGCCACGCCCGATGCGCGCCTTTCCGCCGGCCTGTCTTCAAGTTCGGCCGTAAAATGGACGTTAACTTAGGCATACGCTGACGCCCTGACCCGCCATGCACGCACCGACTGGATCGATCCGACCCCTGCGACGATATTCCGCATGCGTATTCGCCGTCTCCAGGCCAGGAAGCCATGTCTAGTCTCGACGTCGTGGACGCCCCACCGCATCCGCTTGCCGACGAGAACAGCGGCCTCCAGCAACTTGCGCTGCTGGAGGCGAGCGTTGCCCGCCTGAACGATATCGTGCTTATCACGGAGGCCGACCCCTGCGACGAACCGGGACCACGCATCGTGTTCGTCAATGATGCGTTCGAACGGCTCACTGGCTATCGACGCGAAGAAGTATTGGGGAAATCGCCTCGTTTCCTGCAAGGTCCCTTGACCGACCGCCACGAGCTCGACCGCATCCGTGCCGCACTGGAAGCCCGACAGCCGGTACGCAGCGAACTCATCAACTACACCAAGGCGGGCGAACCCGTCTGGCTCGATCTCGACATCGTCCCGGTCACCGATGCGTCCGGCCGGCATACGCACTTCGTGGCGGTGCAACGCGATATCACCGAACGCAAACGGGTCCTGCAGGCACTGCACGAAAGTGAGGCACGTTTCAAGACCGTCGCACGCGTCATCTCCGATACCATCTGGGACTGGGACCTGCTTTTGGACCGCATCTGGTGGAACGAAGGCATGCAAAGCACATTCGGCCATGTGCCGGCCGACCTGCCCCTCGACAGCAGCTCGTGGACTCGGCATCTCCACCCCGACGACCATGGCCGGGTACTGGAAAGCATCCGCCAGGTAATCGACAACGGCGGGACCAACTGGGCGGCCGAATACCGCTTCCAGCGCAAG
The DNA here is from genome assembly GCF_001725555.1 of Thiobacillus sp. SCN 63-57. NCBI lineage: Bacteria > Pseudomonadati > Pseudomonadota > Betaproteobacteria > Nitrosomonadales > Thiobacillaceae > Thiobacillus > Thiobacillus sp. SCN 63-57. The sequence continues at coordinate 26,024 of NZ_MEGP01000008.1, forward strand.
GACGGCCACTATGCCTACGTGCTGGATCGCGGGTCGGTGATCCGCGACGGCAGCGGGCGTGCCCTCCGCATGGTCGGCGGCATGACCGACCTCACCAGCCGCAATGACGCCGAACTTGAACTGGCTCGCCTCAACCGCGCTCTGCGCATGCGAAGCGCCTGCAACGAAGCCGTGGTCCACGCGACAGACGAGCAGGGCTTGTTGAACGAGATCTGCCGCATTGCCGTCGACGTCGGTGGATATCGCATGGCCTGGATCGGCTATACCCAGGACGATGTCGAACAATCGGTATTGCCCATCGCCTGGGCAGGCGTGGGCACAGGCTCGCTGCAGGATGTTTCGTTCAGCCGGTCCGACGACAAGGCCGTGGGCCGCGGGCCGGTCGGACGGGCATTGCGCAGCAACCAGGTGGTGACGGTCGAGGACCTGCAGTCCGATCCCAGCTCCGAGCCCTGGCTCGGAGTCGCCTTGCACCATGGTTATCACAGTCTGGTCGTGCTGCCCTTGCACGATGGTCAGCATGCCTACGGGGCATTTTCCCTGTTCTCGTCCAAGGTGCGTCACTTCGGTGCCGAGGAGATTCGTCTGCTGCAGCAACTGACCGGCGATCTTGCATTCGCCATCGCCACGCTGCGCAACCGCCTCGAGCAGGATCGGATCCAGGCCGCCGTGCTGAAGATCGCCGCGGGCGTATCCGCCAATTCGGGCAACGCCTTTTTCGAGGAGCTGGTGTGCAACATGACCGAGGCACTCGGCGCCAGCGCTGGGTTCATTGCACGAATCCAGCCCGGCGAACCGGCCTCGGCGCGCACCGAGGTGGCCTACCTCGATAGCCGGATCATTCCCAACTTTGAATATCCACTCTCAGGCACGCCCTGCCAGCATCTCAGCGACACGCTCAATTACGTAATCCCCGCCCGCGTCAGCGAGTTGTTTCCCTGCACCGCAGAACTCAGTGCGCACCGCGCCCAGGCCTACGTGGGTCACCGGCTGGACAATTCGGCCGGCCAGCCGATCGGGCAGCTGTTCGTGCTATTCAGCCATCCTCTGCGGGACACGGCTTTCATCACGTCCACGCTGCAGATCTTTGCCTCCCGCGTGGCCTCGGAGCTCGAACGTCAAGCCGCCGACGCCCATATCCGACAACAGGCCTCGCTGCTCGACAAGGCACAGGATGCCATCGTGGTCCGCGGCCTCGACCACGTCATCCGCTACTGGAACAAGGGGGCCGAACGCCTGTATGGCTGGACCCAGGACGAAGCGATCGGCCAGTCAGCAGACACGTTGCTGTATGCCGTTCCGGCCGATTTCCACCAAAGCATGCGCGAGGTACGGGAACAGGGCGAATGGAACGGCGAAATCATGCAGCGGCGCAAGGACGGCAGCACACTCATCGTCGAAGCCCACTGGACCCTGCTGCGCGACGAACAACACATGCCGGATGCCATCCTGGGGATCAATACCGACATCACCGAACGCAAGGCTGCCGAGCGCGAGATCCAGTACCTGGCGTTTTATGACCACCTCACCGGTTTGCCCAACCGCCAATTGCTGCGCGATCGCCTGAGCCATGCGCTGGCGATCGATGCGCGCCTGTCACAGGTGGGGGCCCTGCTGTTCATCGACGTCGACAATTTCAAAGCCCTGAACGATACGCTGGGCCATGCCATCGGCGACCTGTTCCTGCAACAGCTTGCCCAGCGCCTGCTGGCTTGCCTGCGCGAAGGCGATACGCTGGCACGGCTCGGCGGCGACGAATTCGTGATCGTGCTGGAGAATCTGGCTGCCGCCCCGCATGAAGCCGCCGCCCTGGCGATGGTGGTAGGCGAAAAAGTGCTGGCCAGCTTCGCCCCGCCCTTCTTGCTGTCCGAGTATGTGCACCACAGCACCTCGAGCATCGGCGTCACGCTCTTCAACGACCAGCCGGCCACCCAGGACGAATTGCTGCAGCGCGCCGATCTCGCCATGTACCAGGCCAAGGCGCAGGGCCGCAATACCCTGCGCTTTTTCGATCCGGCCATGCAGGCGGTCGCCGCCGCGCGTGCCGAACTGGAAGCCGATCTGCGCCACGCTTTGCTGAACCATGCCTTCGAACTGCATTATCAGGCGCAGGTCGACAGCCTGGGGCGCCTCTGCGGGGCCGAGGCACTGCTGCGCTGGCATCACTCCGAACGCGGCTGGATCGCGCCGGCCACTTTCATCCCTCTGGCCGAGGAAACCGGCCTCATCCTGCCGATCGGGCTGCGTGTGCTGGAAACTGCCTGCCTGCAACTGGTGGCCTGGGCCGTCCAGCCGCACATGGCGTCGCTGACTCTGGCGGTGAACGTCAGCGCGCGCCAGTTCCGCCAACCGGATTTCGTGTCCCAGGTACTGGACGTCATCGACCGCAGCGGTGCCGATCCACACCGACTGAAACTGGAACTGACCGAGAGCCTGCTGGTGGACAACATGGAAGAAACCATCGTCAAGATGAGCGCGCTCAAGGCACGCGGCATCGGCTTTTCGCTCGACGATTTCGGTACCGGTTATTCGTCCCTGGCGTATCTGAAACGGTTGCCGCTGGACGAAATCAAGATCGACCAGTCGTTCGTACGCGACGTGCTGAGCGACCCCAACGATGCGTCCATTGCGCACAGCATCCTGGCCCTGGGACAGAGCCTCAACCTGGACGTGGTGGCCGAGGGCGTGGAAACCGAGGCCCAACACGTCTTTCTCGCCGATCGCGGTTGTCAGACCTACCAGGGCTATCTGTTCAACCGTCCCCAGCCGCCCGCCGTTTTCGAGGCGTGGGCGCACACGCAACAGGTGCGCACGACGCCGCTCGCCGGAGTCCCGCGATTATAATACCGCCTGTATCGGGAGGGACCCGTCACCATGATTCGCCTGTTGTTCGCCTTGCTGCTGCTCAATCTGTTTCCGCTGGCTCACGCCACCAACAACGATGTCACCGTGCCGATGAAGCTTGTGCGTCTCGGCGTCCACAGCTATTTCGTCCAGGGCCAGTCGGGGGCGGCCTCCAGCGAAAACCAGGGCTTCATGTCCAACGCCGGGTTCGTGGTCACCCGCGACGGCGTGGTTGTCTTCGACGCCCTTGCCTCGCCCCCCCTGGCCGAGAAACTGCTTGGCCTGATCCGTACGGTCACCAAACAACCGATCAAACGGGTCATTGTCAGCCATTACCACGCCGACCACTTCTATGGCCTGCAGGTCTTCAAGGCGCAAGGGGCCGAAATCTGGGCGCAGCGCGCCGCCGAAGGCGCCACCCGCACCGAGGACGCGGCCCGGCGCCTGGCCCAACGCAAGGAGGCGCTCTTCCCCTGGGTGGATGACGATACCCGCTTGCTGGAGGCGGACCATTTCGTCGAGGGCGACACCGAGTTCGGGATGGGCGGCCTTCATTTCACCCTGCGTCACGTCGGCCCCGCCCATTCCAGCGAGGATCTCGCGATGCTGGTCAAGGAAGACGGCGTGCTCTACGCTGGCGACGTGGTGTTTCGCGGCCGCGTGCCGTTTGTCGGTGACGCCGACAGCCGTGCCTGGATCGCCGCGCTCGACAAACTGATCGCGGTTCATCCCAGAATCCTGGTTCCCGGCCATGGCGCGCCGTCACGGACACCGCGTGCCGATCTCGTCTTCACGCGCGACTACCTGAGCTATCTGCGCAGCAGCATGGGTAAGGCGGCCCGCAATCTGGTTCCTTTCGACGAAGCCTACGAAAAAACCGACTGGTCGAAATATCGCGCCATGCCGGCATTCAACGAAGCCAATCGGGTCAATGCCTACAACCAGTATCTGCGGCTGGAGACGGAAGATACCGGCAAGTAGCTATGCAGCGAATGGCGCAGCCTCTGCGCTGAATCGAAATCACCTGCGGAGCCATCTCCTGTCGTGGGGTTGACGACTGTCATTGACTAAAGCACCCCATAAAGCGTAATAATTGGGTTTCATAAGAAAATAGTATAAAACTTATCGTCAATGCTTTGCCCCCCCGAAGAGCTCCTGCAGAAAAATCAGGCCGTGTCGAACTCGTGGCATCGATATCGCGCAGAACCGAGCTTTGAAAGCTTCGTGGAACTGGCGGTTTCCATCAACAGCTTCACCGAATTCCTGATCGACAAAGGCATCGCGGCCTTGCATCACGCCAGCCACCAACTCGAGCAGGTGACACTTGCATTGTTCAACCGGGAAATCGGGCATCCGCTGCCGCAGGCGGCGCTGGACGACCTGAGCGAGCGCGTCGGCACGCTTGCACGCATGACCCACGCCCACGCCACGGCCACGGCCGGGCTGATCGAGCACTGCCAGGACACTCACCACGCCTCGCCCGCATCCGTACGCGTCGGCCAGACCTGGCTGATCGCGCAGGACCGGGCCGATTGGGCCGGCCTGGAGGCACAGCTCGGCTATTTCGGCATGGCGGCCGGATTCATCACCTGGGACCAGGATTTGCCGGACAGCGCAGGCGTCGCTCCCCTCCTGCTGCTCGACATGGGCAGCCTGCCCGAAACCGAGTGGCGCGCCCGCATCCAGTCGCTGCGACAGCGATTCGGAATGGGACAACTGATCTGTCTCGGTGTACGGTCCGACTTCGAACAGCTGCAACAGGCATTGAGCGGCGGCTGCGACAGTTGCCTGCTGGAAGGCACGCCCCCGCATGCCATCATCGAGCACATCATGGAACTGAACGAGCGGCACGAGCAGGAGGCCTACCGCGTGCTGATCGTGGAGGATTCCAAGACCGCCAGCCACCTGATCCGGCGGACGCTGCAGGAAAACCAGATCGTGTCGGAGATCGTCAACGACCCGCGCCAGACGCTGAACGCGCTCAAGCAGTTCAATCCCGACCTGATCCTGATGGACATGTACATGCCCAACTGCACGGGCGTCGAGGTCGCACGCATCATCCGCCAGCACAACGAATTCCTCAGCATGCCCATCGTCTACCTGTCGGGCGAGACCAACGTCGCCCTGCAGGTCGACGCCATGCGGCTGGGCGGCGACCATTTCCTCACCAAGCCGTTCAATCCGGTATTCCTGAACACCATCGTCATGAGCAAGATCGAGCGCTACCGCGCCCTGCGCCGCTCGATGTACCACGACAGCCTGACCGGCCTGCTCAACCATTCCAGTGGCAAGAACACCCTCGACATGCTGCTGTCAGGCGTCACGCACGAAGGCGGGTTCCTGTCGGTGGTGATGATGGATATCGACCATTTCAAGCTGGTCAACGACACCTACGGCCACCCAGTCGGCGACCAGGTCATCCGCAGCCTGTCCTGGCTGCTCAAGCAGCGCCTGCGCAAGCACGACATTCTCTGTCGCTACGGCGGCGAGGAATTCCTCATCGGCCTGCCGCACACCGATGCCGAAGAGGCCTATGCCATCGTGGACCGCATCCGCCGCGATTTCGCACAGATCAAGCACCCCTACCGCGACACCCATTTTCTGGCCACCGCCAGCGGCGGCATCGCCACCTATCCGCTCCATCAGACCGGCGACGCGCTGATCAAGGCCGCAGACGAGGCGCTCTACCAGGCCAAACGCGGCGGCCGCAACCGCATCCACAGCAGCGACGATTAGGCCCTAGCCCAGGATCAGTTTCAGGCCGATCAATATGGTCACGATCTCGAACGAACGCTTGATCCACAGATTGCCCTTCCTGATGGCCATGTGGCTGCCGAGATAGCCACCGAGGATCGAGCCGGCCAGCAGCGCCGGCATCCATCCCCACGCTACCGTGCCGATCACGCCCAGCACCAGTGCGCCGGTGCCGTTCCATACCAAGCCGCAGAGGATCAGCGTATAGGCCACCGCGCGGGTGTAGTCGAGGCCGAACCAGCGGATCAGCCAGATGGTGAGAAACAGTCCGGTGCCGCTGGTGATCGAGCCATTGAGAAACCCCACGAAGAAGAGTCCCGCCATGCCGCCGGCGAGCGCAGCGCCCTGCCGGTTCCTGGGCTGGTGTGCCATGCCGAGGCTCGGTTTGAATACCGAATACAGGCCGAGGCCAAGCGTCAGCAACCCGAGCGCCAGGGTGGCGGCCCGCTCGGGAACATGCAGGATCGTCAGCGCACCCAACACCACGCCCGGCAGCCCCGCGCCCAGGATGATCAGCGAGAAGCGGCGTTCGAGATGCGATTCCTTCAGATGCCGGAGGGTGGCGCCGAGTCCGAGCGCCACGCTGGCGATCTTGTGCGTGGCCAGCGCCACCCCGAAAGGCAGCCCCAGAAAGATGAGAACGGGAAACTGGATCAGACCGGCCCCGCCGCCGGACAGCGCCGAGAAAAAATTGGCCGCCAGCGAGGCGACGAACAAAATCAGCTGGTCGAGCGCGCTTATTGGACCGTGACCCCGATTTCAGCCGGCAGCTTGGCGTAAACCAGCGTCAATCCCGCGTCGGCGATGCGCTTCAGCAACTGGTCGGCCATCGCCGCCTCGACGAAGAACTCCACCACCACCGGCAACTCGCCCGCCAGCTCGAAAAATCCCGCATCGTGCCGGCCATGGCGGCCGAAACCGGCCAGCGCGCCAAATGCCGATCCGCCGGCAATGCCGAGTTCCTGTGCGGCATCGAGCAGCCACTCATAGGTCAACCTGCCATGATGACGGCTGGCTTCGGACACAAACACCTGCAGGCAGACTGTGTTCATTTGAAAAACCTCATCGAATAAAACCCCAGTCCGGTGGCAAGGAAGGAGCCGATCATATGGGTCAAGGCAATCAGGCTGCCGGTCAGCCAGAATCCCCGCATCAGCGTAGTGACAACTTCGGCGGAGAACGTGGAAAACGTGGTGAGTCCGCCGAGCAGGCCGGTAATCAGAAACAGTCGGGCTTCCGGCGGCAGGCCAGGATGTTCTGTAAACCATGCGATGGACAGGCCAATGACATAGCCGCCGATCAGGTTCGCGGCCAGCGTGCCCAGCGGCATCGGTTGAAACAGGGGATTGAGCCAGAGTCCCAGCCCCCAGCGTAGCCACGCACCGATGGCCGCGCCCAAGCCAATGGCGAGAAAGGCGATCATGGCCGGGACGGATGGCAGGGACGGGTCATGCCGCCATTCTAATGCAGACGTTTCAATTCACATCCGGCATCCAGCTCATGTCCGTCTCGCCGAAATCGGCGCCGAGCTGGCTCAGCAGGGTCGTGATCTGGCCGCGATGGTGCGTCTGATGGTGGAACACGTGCGTGAGCAAGGTGCCGAGCTGGAGCGATTTAGGCTGTCCCGTCATCAGGCTGATGTAGTCGATGCGGCGAGTGAGTTGTTGCGCCGTCAGCGCACGGACGCGGTGCAGCAGATCGGCATCGGTTTCGCGCTGCTGCATGCGCAGTTGCTCGAAATCCCGATACAGCTCCTGGTCCAGCGAATCGAAATGGCAGGGATGGTCTTGCGGATTCAACCGGTGGATGCAACACTCCTTCTGCTTACGCAGTTTCTAGTGTGTTGCATCCACCGGTTGAATCCGCATCTGTCATGCGGCCGATCCACAGCCGGTCGACCAGCAGGATGTGATTGAACGTGCCATGCAGGGATTTGAAGAATGCGCCCAGGTCACGACGGCGCACCGCTTCAGGAAGGGACGAGGTCACCGCATACAGGCGTTCGTTCATCCATTGGTTGTAGCGTGCCTGCAGGCACGATCCCCCGGTGCTCATACTTGCTTGTCTCCGTTCTGTCTGGATGCAGGCCTGAAATGCAAGATTGAGTCGCGGGAAGACCGGCCCGGGCATACGCGCAGCACACAGGCGTTGATATCTGCACGTACCGGTCAGGAAGCATTCTCGGCCGCATCCAGATCGCAGGCGTCAGCATTGCGCCTGGCCCCATTTTCTCGACCACCAGCAGTACAGGACCTTACCCGAGTCGCTTGTGCCTGCCAGTGGGATGCGCACATCGAACGCGCGCTGGCGACGCTCGCACGTCTGCTCTGACGCTACCTTACATCGCGTCCTTGATGATGCCGGTCAGCAGGTCTTCCACCTTGCCCAGCGCCTTCTTCAGCGCCGGATTCGAGGTGGGGCCGGGTTTGCGGTATGCCATGTAGACGTGCTTGTCGTTCGGGATCGTGTACACCGATACGATATACGGGCACATCACCATCGCATGCGGATCGGCTTCCATCATCTGCCGCGAAATGGTGGCGCTGCAGAACTCGAACTGCTCCCCCTCCACATACACCTGCTTGGTCGCACCGACTTCCGGGCCGGTGCGCGCCAGCATTTCGGCGATCTTGTTGGTGTGGTTGATCTTGAGGCCCTTGCCCTCGATCGAGAATTGAAGCGCATCGCGCACATCCTGGAAGGTGCCCTGGGTTTTGAACAGGACCGTATAGCCTTCGGACGCCATCGCGGAAAGCGGCAGGCACAAGATCGCACATACAGCGAGTATTTTCTTCATGGCACTCTCCTGAATATTTCAATATTTCAGATCGTGATTTTCTGTCGTGCACGATCGAACTGCAATGGTCGTTTGCTACACTCGCCGCATGAACACGCAACTCCGAGCAGACGGCCGTTTCTGGCTGACACTGGACGGCAAGAACTTTCTCGGCCGGGGCCGGGTCGAGCTACTGCAACGCATCCGCGAGACCGGTTCCATTTCCAAAGCTGCCAAGACGATGAAGATGAGCTACAAGGCCGCATGGGACGCCGTGGATGCGATGAATACGGCCTGGGACACGCCTCTGGTTGAAAGCGGCCCGGCCGGCAGCCGGCTCACACCTGATGCCGAGCGGCTCATCGCCGCCTATCAACAGGCCGAGGCGCGACACGCGGCCTTCATGCTGAAACTGGCACAGAGCCTGCCCGGGCCCGGCGCATAGTCAACCGGCCGCCTTATTTGGCAGACGATTCCTCGTTCCGCCGGGCCTTCAGTTTTCGCCACAATGAAGCCCGGTTGATGCCGAGGATCTGCGCCGCCGCCGTCTGGTTGCCCTGCACTTCATCCAGCACCTGGGTGATATAGCTTTGTTCCTGTTCCTCCAGAGTAGGCAGACGGCCCCCGATCCTGCGGAAGTCGACGCCCCCCCTTTTCTGCAAGGCTTCAGGCAGATGCGCCACCTCGATGGTGTCGCCTTGCGCCATGGCCGTGCCGCGCTCGATCAGGTTTTCCAGTTCGCGGACATTGCCGGGGAACGGATAATCCACCAGCAATGCCATCACCTCGCTGGAAATCCGCGTCACCGGTTTCCGCATCCGGCTGGCGTACTTGAGCAGAAAATGTTGCGCAAGCAAGGGAATATCGCCTTTCCGCTGCGCAAGCGGGGGAATGTTCAGATTCACCACATTCAGCCGGAAGTAGAGGTCTTCACGAAAGCGTCCCTCTTTCACCGCTTCGCCGACGTCCCGGTTGGTCGCCGCCAGTACCCGCACATCGCACTTCACCGGCCGCGTCCCGCCCACCCGCAACACTTCCTTTTCCTGTAGTACGCGTAGCAGCTTGACCTGCATGGATGGCGCCATTTCCGTCACCTCGTCGAGGAACAGCGTACCGCCGGAACTCACTTCGATCAGGCCTTTCTTCAATGCCGATGCGCCTGTGAACGCGCCCTTCTCGTGGCCGAACAATTCATTCGCCAGCAATTGCTCGCTGAATGCGCCGCAGTTGATCGCCACATAGGGGCCATCGGCCCGCGTACTGTGTTTGTGAAGGTATTTTGCGAAGAGTTCCTTGCCGGTTCCGCTCTCGCCCGTGATAAGCACACTGCAGTCTGTCGGCGCGATCTGCCGCGCAATCTCCAGCAAACGCTGCATATCGACATCCTGGGTGACGATGCCTTCGCCATCCCGGTAGCCCTCGACTTCACGGCGCAATGCGTCGTTCTCCCGGCGCAGGCGGACTTTTTCCAGCGCTTCGGCCACCACCTTGCGCACTTCATCGAGACGAAACGGTTTGGCAATGTAGTAGAACGCTCCGTGCTTCAGCGCCTGCACGGCGGATTCCGCCGTCGCGTAGCCGGTGATGAAGATCACCTCTGCCTCCGGCTGCAGTTCGCGGCTCTGCTTCAGCACGTCCATGCCGTCCACGCCTTCCATGCGCAGATCGGTGAGCACCACGTCGAAACGCCGTGACGCCAGCAACGTGACCGCGGTGGCCCCGCTCTGGGTGGCGGTGACCTGGTAACCCGCTTTTTCCATCACGTGCTGGAGATTGCGCAGGGCGATCTCCTCGTCGTCCACAATCAGCAGGCTTGCTTCCATCATTGCGCTCCCTTGTTGTCGTCATCGACCGCCGCCGCAGGCTGTCCGTCTGCATCCTCCAGTGGCAAGCGGATACAGAACGTGGCCCCATCGCCGGGCGCGCTGCGTACAGCGATGCAGCCGCCATGTTCGTCGACGATTTCATACACGACGAACAGCCCCAATCCCATGCCGTGGCCAACGTCCTTGGTGGTAAAGAACGGATCGAAAATTCGCGGCAGGATGTCCGCTGCGATACCCGGCCCGTTGTCCGCAACGATGATTTCCACCATCTCGCCCTTCGTCCCGCATCCCTCGCCCAGTGCAGTGCCTGCAGGCGGTTCGCGGGCATTCACGACCTGCGCGGAGATATCGATTCTTCCCTGCGGGCCCAGACCTTCCATGGCATTGCGAATCAGGTTCACGAACACCTGCTGCAGGCGCTGCGCATCGGCCGCCACGCGCAGGTCTTCGGGAATGGACAGGCGCACGACCGATTTGGCCGACACTTCGCCACGCACGAAACCGACCGTCTGCGCAACCAGTTGCTTGAGCAGGACGCGCTCTTTCCTGAACGCCCGTTCGCGGGAAAAATCGAGCAGGGAGCGAACGATATGGCGTGCACGCTCGGTCTGCTGATCGATCTGCTCCAGGTACATCTTCTGCATCGCCACATCGCAGTCGCCCGCCTCTTCCTGCAGGATCTGGCAAGAGGTCGAGATATTCGACAGCGGGTTGTTCAGTTCATGAGCCACGCCGGACAACATGGTGCCGAGCGACGCCAGCCGTTCCGAGCGCATCAGCGATTTCTGTCGCAGGTCCAGTTCCTTCAACATGTGGTTGAAGGCCGCGATGATGGAAATGATCTCGCGATCGTTCGAAGGGGCCGACAGGCTTTCGTGCCGGTTGGCAGAAATCGCCGCCACGCTGGCTTCCATCTCCTTCAATGGCCGGACGACCCGCTGCGACAGCGCGCGGCCGATCACCACGATCATGAAGGCCATCGTCAGAATGACTCCCAGCAGCAGCGTGCGGAACGAAGCCAGGGTCGTCTGGATCTGGCGTCGCTCCGCCCGTGCCATGTCCTCGGCGATCGCCACCAGTTCCTGGCCCAATGCACGCACGCGCGGCTCCTGCTCCAGGGACGCCTGATCGGCGGCGGTGAACGCCGACATCCGGTGCTGATACTCGCCGAGGAGTGTGTTCAGTTCCTGCAGGCGCACCTGCGTGACGATGGCCGAGAAATCGGCCTGGTTGTCTGTCAGCATCGACTGGGCCAGCTTGATATACCCCGCGTTTTCCTCGAGATCGGCGACCTGGTGATGGAGAAAGTAATTACGCTCGAAACGGCGTATCTCCAGTACGGTGTTGAACAGATCGGTGGCACGCTGCCCCAGGACCACCCGCATCTCCAGCGTACGCAGCTCCCCCACGAAAAACAGGGACGCCACCAGAATGATCGCCGCCACCGCGTAATACCCCAGCGTGATTTTCCCCCGCAGGGAATGACGCAGCACAGCGCCTCGAATAGCAGGTATCACGATTCCATCCTCCAGACGCATCGCCAACACGCCCAGTATAGTTGCAATTTGCAACAAATTGAACCCTATGCAACAGCCACGTTAGACGATCTATTTTTATATTTAATTACAGTAATTTAAACGATAACAATCAGGATGGACTGTTGCATTAGGCAACATTCAAGCATGCTGAGCACATGGCCCGTAATGATTTTCTATTTAATAAACAATTGGTTATAAAAATGGCACGCAATATGCAATAAAAGGAGCGACCTCAACAACAAATTGCGAGAAAACCATGAACGTCATGACCCGAATCATCAATGCCCTGGCTTTCGCCAACGTCGGCAACCAGAATGAATTCAATGTCCTGCTGCGTCAGGTCGAACCGTCATCTACTTCCAAGCTGGATGAGACTCCGTGCGGAGCGGTTTCCGCACGCGCCGACGCGTCCTCCGCTGCGCCGAGCATCCGGCATGCACAGAGCGCTCTGTGAGCGCTATCCGCTGTGCAACATGGGCCGATGAATTGACCTGGAAACCGAGAGGATGGAATTGTTAACCGAATTTGAAACCGATATTGTGGCGCTTGTAATCAGCGTCCTGAGTGTTGTCGCGTACTACCTTTTCCTCAGCATGAAAGTGCGGGAAAACCCCACCTACACGATACATGGCGTGCACGAGCTCGCGCGCCGCTTGTGGGTAGCCAACATCATGCGCAATCCCGCCCAGGGCATCATGGGCGTGCAAACGCTGCGTAACTGGATCATGGGCTCGACATTGATGGCCTCCACTGCTGCCATCCTGATCATCGGTACGCTCACGCTCTCCGGTCAGGCCGAGAGCATTACGCGTAGCTGGCATGTGCTCAGCATGACCAGCAGCCATGCCGCCGAATTGTGGATCGTCAAGGTCATGGCCCTGCTGATCACCTTCATCGTGGCGTTCTTTGCCTTTGCCATGTCGGTACGCCTGGCCAATCACGTGGTGTTCATGATCAACGTGCCGGAATTCGAAGCACATCACAATCTGTCGCCGGAATCTGTGGCTCGCCGTCTGCATCGTTCCGGCACCATGTTTTCGATCGGCATGCGCGCCTTCCTGTTTGCCATCCCGCTGGTGTTCTGGCTGTTCGGGCCTTATTTCCTGGTGGCAGCGTCGATCGGCCTGATCATTGCGCTCTACCGCCTCGACCGCAGTGAATCCGAAGGCGTCATGGATGTCGGCCCCTCGGAAAAGCAAAAGCAGCAGAACGCGCCGGTCGTGTCCATACAGGCCAAGTACGCCAAGTAAATCCCCGGTAAATGACAGGTACAGGTGTGGTTCTTGTGAACCGCACCTGCCGTACCCCACGACGCGACCGACTATGCTCTGGGACGCGCCCTGTAGAACGTCAACGGCGCACTGTTCTTCGCAACCGCCGGCTTCAGCTTCCCTACCACATGCATTTCGCACGGCTTGCAATCGAAGCGTAGCGTGAGCTTCTCGCTGCCGTTGATCAGCGTCAGCGGCGCGGCGCGTACCGTACCCTGCACGCCGGTGACACCCTTGGCCTGCTTGGGGCAGAGTGAGAGTGAATAGCGGACGCAGTGCTTGGTGATCATCAACGAGACTTCACCAGACTCCTCGTGGCTTTCGTAGGCTGCGGCAATGACGTGCACGCCGTGCTTTGCGTAGAAATCGCGCGCCTTGTGATTGTAGACATTGGCCAGATAGGTGAGCGTGTCTTCAGGATAGGCTACGGGCGGCTCGACCGGCCGCATACGCGGCGGGCGCGTATAGGCCGCAGCACGCGCCGTTTCCAGTGCGGCGACCGCATCGCGACGCAAGGCATTGACGAAAGAAGCCGGAATGAACCAGGACTGCGTCAATTCAAGCGCAACCCCCATGGCTGCAAAGGGCGTAGTGCCGAGCTTGCCGAGATGCGCGCACAATGTGGCCTCGGCCTTGGCGGTGTCGTTGGCCGCTTCCCGGGGATGTGCGGCGGCCGCTATGGCGCTGTGGCCATCTTCATCGGTCAGGGTGAGCGAGAACCCCTCTTCGGTTTCGCCCAGGCGCATCCACACACCGATACGACGATCGCTGGATGCCTTGTCCAGCATGCGTATCCAGTTCATATCGCGATTGCGGTTGACCGGCGTGCCGGCGCGCAAGTCCTTGAAACCCGCCATGGGATCTTTTGGGAACACTCGCCACACGCCCTCGCCCAATTTCTCGGCACGGTTGATCGCAAGCCCGGCCAGATCTTTCTGCAGCGTGTAGTAGCAGAGGCCGTCGCCGTTGTTGAGTACGGTATCGGGCATATCGGTCTCCAGTTCCACCCATTTGTCGCCAAGCTTGCGCACATGGCCGATCGGCAAACCGGGATTTTTCGGCGTGTCGAATGCACCGATATCGTCCTTGCGTCCGCCGACGAAATAATCGGTGAATTCGCGGTTGAAATTCTGGTTGGGGTCGGGCGTGAAGCTGAACGTGGTGCGGCCGGATGACGCGCGTGCGAATTCCGGGCGGCGCGAGATGATCTCGTCGAGCAATGTCCGGTAATGGGCCGTGATGTTCTTCACGTAGCCCATGTCCTTGTAGCGGCCCTCGATCTTGAAGCTGCGGATACCGGCATCGATCAGCGCTTCGAGGTTGTTGCTCTGATTGTTGTCCTTCATCGACAACACGTGCTTGTCGTGGGCGACGATACGGCCTTCCATGTCGGTGACCTGGTACGGCAGGCGGCAGGCCTGCGAGCAGTCGCCTCGATTGGCGCTGCGCCCGGTGTGGGCATGGCTGATGTAGCACTGGCCGCTGTAGGCAACGCACAGCGCACCGTGGACGAAGAATTCCAGCGTGCAGCGCGCAGGGTGGGTCACGGCGCGGATCGCGGCGATCTGCTTGAGGTCGAGCTCGCGCGCCAGCACGATCTGGCTCAATCCGACGTCCTGCAGGAAGCGGGCCTTCTCGGGCGTGCGGATATCGGTCTGGGTACTGGCATGCAGTTGGATCGGCGGCAGGTCGAGCTCCAGCAGGCCCATGTCCTGGATGATCAGCGCGTCGACGCCCGCCTCGTAAAGCTGCCGGATTTGTTGCCGGGCCGGCTCCAGTTCATCGTCGCGCAGGATGGTATTGAGTGTGACGAACACGCGCGCATTGAAGCGATGCGCATGCGCCGCCAGCCTGGCGATCTCGGCGATCTCGTTGGATGCGGCCGCACGCGCACCGAACGACGGCCCGCCGATATACACTGCATCGGCACCGTGATTGACGGCTTCGATGCCGATGTCGGCATCGCGCGCGGGAGCGAGCAGTTCGAGTTGATGGGGTTCCACGGGCGGCATTCCGGACAGCAAAACGCCATTTTACTTACTTGGCGGGGTCGCGGCTTGCCAACTGCAGATACGATTGCGCCTTGACTGCCTTGAAGGCCAGGTTCAGCGTGATGTCGTTGCCAACGAGGAAGGCGTACTTGCGCATGTTGAAGTCCGAGCGCCTGAGCGTGAGGGTCGCATTGGCGCCGCAGGTCTCCACCCGGGACTCGGGATCCTGCATGCACTGGAAATGCGTCACGGCAAGCGTCACCGGCCGGGTCACCCCCTTGATCGTCAGATCGCCCGACAGACTCGACTGCTCGCCGTTCAGGTTCATCTTGCCGGATTTGAAGGTAATGACCGGATAGTTGGCGGCATCGAAGAAATCCGCCGCTTTCATTTGCGCATCCAGCAAAGCCTGGCCGGTGTTGACCGAAGCGGCGTCGATGCTTACCTCGGCCGACCCTGACTGGCTGTCGCGATCGAATACCACTATGCCGCTGACTTTATCGAACCGATTGGTCTGGCTCGAGAGCCCCAGATAGCGATAACTGAACTGCGAGGACGTGCGGCTGCTGTCGATCACATAGGTTTCGGGTGCAGCCAAGGCTGAAGTTGCACTGGCAACAAGCGCGGTCAACAAGACAAAACGTTTCATAGATGCTCCTGCGAAAGGTGAACATCGGGATCCATTTGCCCGGCGGTCATGCCGCCCGACCGCTCCCGGTCATCGTTTCCTCCGGGAGCCTCGCAGGTGTTGCAACGCGTGTGCCCGCTGCCGGGCGCTGAAGTCGATCAAATTAAAATCAACAAAATCAATATGTTGTGCTTTTACGCTCCATACGGATTCGCCGCGAATGGCCGCCAAATGACGGAAATCCCACACGCAACGTCGAACCGGGGACAACACCGAGCCCCGCATGGGAACGCGCAGGCCCTTCAAGATGGAGGTTGGGAATAGGCAATCTGCCGACGGCAGGCCTGGTGCATGCGTGGCCGGCGCCACGCATGCACATCAAGTGGAACGATGCACAGGTTTGTCGCTTAAGTCTTGTTCCAGCCCATGCGCTGCAAGAATGGCTGGCGTTCGATGAAGTGGTGCTGGAGAGCGCCGGCCACATGCAGGACGACCAGGGCAAGCAGGGTGTAATTCAGCGTTTCGTGCACTTCCTCGAGCAGATGACCCAAGGCCTTGTCCTTGCCGATCAGGTCAGGCAACGGCAGTACGCCGAACCACACCGTCTGCACGCCCTTGGCAGAGCTCATCAGCCAGCCCGAAATCGGAATCACCAGAATCAGCAAATACAGCAGGCCATGCGCGACGGCACTCGCACGGCGCTGCCAACTGGCGACGCTGGCAGGCAGCGGTGGCGGCGTATGCGTCAGCCGCCACACCACCCGCAGTCCCGCCAGCATGAACACGGTGACGCCGATCCACTTGTGGTAGCTGAAGAGCTTGAGTTTCTCGGGCGACAAGGGCAGGTCGGCCATGTACAGCCCGAGCGGGAACGCCACGAAAATCAGCAGGGCAACCAGCCAGTGCAGCACGATCGCAGGGGTGGAATAACGCATTGCGGAAGTCATGCAATCTCCATGTTTGAAACCATTCAGAGGGGAAAAGCGGCCGACAGAATGTGGAGTCCGGTCAGCCAGGCAACGAAAAGAATCCTACTCGGTTTCCGCGATTGCGGGGCGTCGCAGAATACGGATCAAACCGAGACAGGGCCATGTAAAAACGTATGGCCGATTGTGCGGGGACGATGCATCAATCAGTTTTTCCCCAGCGCATGGCCGCTGCATCGTCGCTGGCGCGCGCCTCAACCCAGCGTTCGCCCTCCGGAGTCTCTTCCTTCTTCCAGAACGGCGCACGGGTTTTCAGATAATCCATGATGAATTCACAGGCGGCAAACGCCTCGCCGCGATGGCTGCCCGCCACGGCAACCAGCACGATGGGGTCGCCCGGCAGCAACCGGCCCACCCGATGGATCAGCGTGACGTCGAGCAGAGTCCAGCGCGATTGCGCTTCCTCGACCAGCGCGGCCAGCGCCTTCTCGGTCATGCCCGGATAGTGTTCCAGCGTCATCGCGGCGACATCGCTGCCGTCGTTCATGTCACGTGCCAGGCCGACGAAGCTGGCGATGGCGCCGATGTCGGAGCGGCCGCGTCGCATGGCGTCGACTTCCGCGCCCAACTCGAAAGCCGCGTTCTGGACCACTATCTTCATCGTTTCAGCCTCCGGTGACCGGCGGGAAAATCGCGACTTCGGCGTTCTCGCTCAAGGCCGCATCGAGCGCGACGATGTCCTGATTGACCGCTACCCGGTATGCCCGGTCCGCGGCCAGTTCTTCCGTCCACACGCCCCCGCGGGCCTGCAACTGGGCGACCAGATCGGCGACGGTGCTGCCGGCGCAATCCAGCGTTTCCTCCGCGCATCCGAGGCGCTCGCGCAGGCGGGCAAAATAGAGCACGCGCAGTTTCATGTCAGCAGTTCCGCAAGGGGAATGAAGCGTACCCAGTCGCCCGGTTGCACCGTCTGGCCGATCTCGATATCGACGAGCCCATCGGCCCACGCACACGATGTCAGCACACCCGAACTCTGGTTGGGATAGATTGCCGCGCGACCGTTTTCCTGCATGCGGGCGCGCAGGAATTCGCGCCGCACGCCGGGCTTGGTCCAGGCAAAATCCGCCTTGACCGGAAACGCCCGATACAGCACATCGCGAACCCCCATGCGCTTCAAGAGGAACGGCCGCACGAACAGGCAGAAGGTAACGAAGGCCGACACCGGATTGCCCGGCAGGCCGATGAAGTCGGCCTCATCCACGCGTCCGTAGACAAGCGGCTTGCCGGGTTTCATTGCGACTTTCCACATCTCGACGCGTCCCAGTTTTTCGACTGCGGCCTTCACGTAATCGGCCTCGCCCACCGACACGCCGCCACTGGTGATGACGACGTCGGCCACGCTGGCGGCACCGGCCAGCGCAGCCTCGGTCGCTTCCAGCGAGTCGGGCACGATGCCGAGATCGATCAGTTCGCAGCCGAGGCCGTTCACCAGCCCGGTCAAGGTATAGCGGTTGGAATTGTAGATCTGGCCCGGCCCCAGGGACGTGCCCGGCGTCACCAGTTCGTCGCCGGTGAAGAAGCACGCGACCTTCAGCCGCCGGAACACCGGCAACTCGGCCAGTCCGACCGACGCCGCGAGCCCCATCTCCGCTGCACCGATGCGGGTGCCGGTGGCGAGCACCTGTGCGCCGGTTTCGATGTCCTCGCCGGCACGGCGGACATTCTCGCCCCGCCGGGGCAATGCGTTGATCACGACGCCGTCTCCTTCGGCGTAACAGTATTCCTGCATCAGCACGGCATCGGCACCTGGCGGGATCGGCGCGCCGGTAAAGATGCGCGCAGCGGTGCCCGGCTGCAGGGACTCGCCCACCGCACCGGCAAGAATGCGCTGCGAAACCGGCAGTCGGGTGCCGGCCGCCGCCACGTCGGCAACGCGCACGGCATAGCCGTCCATCGCGCTATTGTCGAGCGGCGGCACAGTGATGGCGGAAGTCTGCGGTGTGGCCAGTACGCGACCGAGCGCAGCAGTCACTGCAACCGTTTCGGTTTCGCTTGCGCTGCGTGCGCGTTCAAGCAGGGCATCAAGCAGTTGGTTGGCTGTGAGCATGGTTCAGGATGAAGTCGGTAAGGGATTGAACGGTATCGATGTCGATGTGGGGAAATCCGTCGGGCGGCGCGATGTCCGACGCCACTGCCAGGATATTCGGGTCGTCGGGAAACAGCCAGGGCCTGGCAGTCTCGGCGCGATGGACTTCCAGCTTGGGGATGGCTTCGCGCTTGTACCCCTCGACCAGCACCAGGTCGCAAGGCGGCAACTTATTCAACAAGTCATCCAGCCGTGGCGGCGTGTCGCGGTGCTCAGTCAGTACCGCCGTGCGGTGATCCGATGCCAGCAGCACTGCCATCGCACCGGCCTCGCGTACGCGCCAACTGTCCTTGCCGGGACGGTCGATGTCGAAATCGTGGTGAGTATGCTTGATCACCGCGACTTTGAGGCCGCGCGCAGCCAGGTGCGGCAGTACCCGCTCGATGAGCGTGGTCTTGCCGCTGCCGCTGTATCCGGCGATGCCAAAGATTTTCATGGTGGCACCTTCATTGTCAGTCAGGCCAGGTCAGGCTATATTTGAGGCTATATTTTTTCATATATAACCCATTCCTGCCAACCCGCCTCATGAACGCCGTTGTTTCAACCGCTCAGCCGGGCCTCATTGATCAGTTCGGCCGCCGCATCGACTACGTACGACTGTCGGTGACGGACCGTTGCGACCTGCGCTGCAGCTATTGCATGCCGGAAGGTTTCAAGGGCTTCGAGGAGCCGGAACACTGGCTCAATTTCGATGAGATCGAACGCCTGATCGGCGCATTTGCGCGCTTGGGCGTGCGCCGCATCCGCCTGACCGGCGGCGAGCCGCTGCTGCGGCGCGACATCGCCGGACTCGCCGGACGTATCGCCGCCCTGCCCGGCATCGAAGATTTATCGTTGTCCACCAACGCAACCCAGCTCGACAAGCACGCCGAGGCATTGAAGGCCGCCGGCGTGACACGGCTCAACGTCAGCCTCGACTCACTGCAACAGGCGCGGGTGGAACGCATCAACGGCCGCGACGTACTCGCCAAGGTCATGACCGGACTGGCCGCCGCCCAGGATGCCGGCTTCGCACCGATCAAACTCAACATGGTGGCCCTGCGCGGCACCAACGACGACGAGATCGACGAGATGGTCGCCTTCTGCATGGAACGCGGCTTCGTGCTGCGGCTGATCGAGGCGATGCCGATGGGCGACACCGGCCGCAACGCCGAATACCTCGACCTGCAGCCGGTGAAAGAGCGTCTGCGTACACAGTTCGGCCTGGTCGAGACCGCCCTGTCCGGTGGCGGTCCTGCGCGCTATCTCGGCACGCCGGACGGCCACTTCAATGTCGGCTTCATCACGCCGATCTCGCAGCATTTCTGCGAAACCTGCAACCGCATCCGCATCGCCGTCGACGGCACCGCCTACATGTGCCTGGGTCAGGAAGAGAAATTCGAATTTCGCCCGCTGCTGCGCGCGGGCTGTTCCGACGCCGAACTGGAAAGCGCGATCCTGCACGCGATCAATCTCAAGCCGGAACGCCACGAATTCCGCGAAGCGCCCCACAAGATCCTGCGCTTCATGTCGATGACTGGTGGCTGAAGCCGCCTCAATCCGCGCTCACGGTACGAAAACCGGCGAAAGGATCGCGCCGGTCCGGCAGATAGAAATTGCGGAAACCAGCGTATGTCAGCGACCTATCGGTCACCGGTCCGCCGCCGCGCAATTCCCCGTGCGTGTGGAACCAGGGTTGCGAATAGTCGCGATATGGATCCGGCACGAAGCCCGGATACGGCACGAACGGGTCGCGCAGCCATTCCCACGCCTTGCCCCATTGAAATTCCGGTCGCGTCGTCGCGCGCAGCCACTGTGCCGCCACGGGCAGCCGCCGGCCCTGCCATGCGGCAAACGCCTCGGCCTCGTAACGGTTCACGTGCAGCATCGGTACTGCTTCGCCAGGTGGCTGCCAGCGGTCGAAGCGGCGCACCTGCCAGTCACCCGCGTCCCGTCTCCAGTACACAGGATGGCTGGCTTCGCTGGCCGTGCGCCAGGCCCAGCCGGCTTCCGACCACACCGACTTGCGCTCGTAGCCGCCCGCATCGACAAATTCGGCAAAGGCCGTTTCCGACACCGGGCTCGCGTCGATGTCGAATGCGGAAA
This sequence comes from Thiobacillus sp. SCN 63-57, assembly GCF_001725555.1. NCBI lineage: Bacteria > Pseudomonadati > Pseudomonadota > Betaproteobacteria > Nitrosomonadales > Thiobacillaceae > Thiobacillus > Thiobacillus sp. SCN 63-57. The sequence goes on from NZ_MEGP01000008.1 coordinate 46,809, forward strand.
TCGGCACTGTGTGGCGCCATTTTTCATTGTCGAAGATGAAACCCGCATCGGGTCCGCTGCCGAGTTCCACCTCCCCACCAGGAAGCGTCAGGCGCTGTGCAAACTGGGGGATTGCGACGTCCACAAGCTCGGGCGGCGCATAGCCGAGGTTCTGGAATGCCATCCACCACGCCTCGATGTGCATCAGTTCGTGATAGAGACACAGTTCGGCGAAGTAGGCGATGTCGTTGTCGAGTCCGCTGCGCAAGCGGCTTGCCACAGCGGCGGCAACCTCGTCCGCGTAGTCGTCGACTGCTGCCGGTTGCAGCAAGGGCAGGTCCCAGCGGATGTCGTGTGGCACGCTGGAGGAATCGTAAAGGGCGTCGGCACCCCTCAGCAGGCTGGGGCCGCAAGTGCCGTCGGGCCGTTCGCGCAGGCACCAGCGCTCTTGGAACCAGACAATATGCCCGTATTCCCACAGCGGCGGATTCAGATGGCCGGCACGTGGCCCCAGCCAGCCGTCCGCAGGCAGCGCGTCGATGAACTGGCGCAGCTGCTTGCGCGCCTGCGTCAAGCGGTCGATGAGCTGCGCGGCAGGATAGCCGCTGACGGGTCGGGTTCGGTTCATGTTATATAACGCACTGTAGCCACTTCATTCTAGGCGCCCACTCTCGAAGGCGAAATCGGACCATGAGCACACCTACTCCCAACGACCCCATCCGGCTGACCCAGTTCTCCCACGGCGGCGGCTGTGGATGCAAGATCGCCCCGGCGGTGTTGCGCGACATCCTGGCCGACACGCCCTTTGCCTCGAACCTGGCGGCGGCTTATCCCGACCTGCTGGTGGGGATCGAGCACGGCGACGATGCCGCTGTCTACCGGCTGAACGACGAACAGGCGATCGTGGCGACCACCGATTTTTTCATGCCGATCGTAGACGATCCCTTCGAATTCGGCCGCATCGCCGCAACCAATGCGCTGTCCGACGTCTATGCCATGGGCGGACGTCCGCTGTTCGCCCTGGCCATCGTCGGCATGCCGATCGGCAAGCTGCCCAACGACGTCATCCGCCAGATCCTCGCCGGTGGCGAATCGGTGTGCAAGGCGGCCGGGATTCCGATCGCGGGCGGCCACTCCATCGATGCGCCTGAACCGATCTATGGCCTGGTTGGCATCGGCGTGGTGGACCCGCGCAAGGTCAAGCAGAACGGCGGCGGCCAAGCCGGTGATTGCCTCATCCTGGGCAAGCCGCTGGGCGTGGGGATATATAGCGCGGCGCTGAAAAAGGGCCTGCTCAGCCCCGACCAGTACGCATCGATGATCGCCGCCACGACCCAGCTCAACACCGCGGGTGCCGACCTGGCCGATACCGCAGGCGTACACGCGATGACCGACATCACCGGCTTTGGCCTGCTCGGCCACCTGCTCGAAATCACCCGCGCATCGAAGCTATCGGCCCAGGTCGGATTGGGACGGCTGCCGCTGTTGCCCGGCGTCGACGAACTGGCACGGGGCGGGCATATCACCGGCGCGAGCCAGCGCAACTGGGCAAGCTATGGCAGCGAAGTGCAGTTCGCCGACGGCATCGCCGACTGGCAACGCGCCCTGCTCACCGACCCGCAGACCAGTGGCGGACTGCTGGTGAGCTGTGCGCCCGCGTCCAGGGAGGCTGTGTTCGACATCTTCCGTCGTCATGGCTTCGACCGTGCGACGGAAATTGGCCAATTGCAGGCCGGCCACAACGTAGCCGTCGCGCCCTGAGGTCATTTGCCCCCGCGGGATATGCGCGGCGAGCTTCGCGGTCCGCCCATCCGTTAGAAACCGAGCACAATCGCGCAGGACGCAGCAAGCTTATAACCCCCGGCAATCGAGCATGCTGGCCGTATTGGCTTCGCCTTCGGCAAGTGTCTGCGCGCTATCCGGCGGGCGGCCGCATCGCCTCGTCGTAGTGTCCGGGTTTGAACCGTGCCACCAGCAGCGCCACCACCAGCACCGCGCCGAACTGCGCCAGCCAGCCCGCATGAAAACCGCCGGTGGCCTGATGCAGCCGCGCCATCACCCAGGGCGCCAGCGCGGTCAGCATGAATCCACCGCCCTGCATCAGCGCGTTGAGCGCACCGGCCCGCAAGGGATGGTGCAGGTGATCCAGCGCCACCACCATGAACAGGGCGAAGCAACCGCCGATCCCCACGCCCAGCACCGTGGCCGCGGTCATGGGCGCCGCGTCGGGCCGCCAGGCCAGGGCGGCAAAGCCTGCGGCCTGGCAGGCCAGCGTAAGCCAGATCCAGGGCCGGCGATCCAGATGGCGCGCAACCAGCGTCGGGAAAGCGAGCGCCGCCACCGCCTGTGCCACCGACACCACGGCCACGAGCAGGCCGCTGTGTGTCGCGCTCCAACCCTGCTCCTGGTAGTACGGCGCAAGCCAGGCCACCATCGTGGCGTAGCCGCCATTCATCAGGCCGAAGGTCAGCATGAGCAGCCAGGTGCGGCGACGGCGCAGCAGCCAGGCCGTATCGCTGCCGGTCTGCCGCACAGCCGAAGGCAGCGGCATGACGCCCAGCGTGGTCCAGGCCAGCCACAGCGCCAGCAGCACCGGCCAGACCCATAATGCGAGCGCCCCCTGCCAGCTCAGCCCCCATTGCATCGCCAGCGGCGAGAACTGCGCGCCCAGTGCGCCGCCGCTCATCAACGCAGCCGAATAGACCCCCATCATGGGCGCCACATGGCGTGGTGTGTGGAACTTGATCAAGCCCGGCAGCATGCCCTGTACCAGTGCCACGCCGACACCGCACAGAGCAGCGGTGGCGATCAACACGGCGGACACGCTGCCGGCCAGACGGAATACGCAGCCCAGAGCGATGAACGCCAGCGCCAGCATCATCGCTGGCCGCACGCCCAGGCGGTTCTGCACGGCGGGCGTCAGCCAGGTTCCCGCGCCGATCAGGGCCATGGGCAGCAGCGTGAGCCAGGCCAGCGCCTCCAGGCCCATGCCGGTCTGCGCCTGGATGGCCGGACTCAGCGGGCCGATGGCGGTGAGAAATGGGCGCAGGTTCAGCGTGACCACCACCACCGTGACCAGCCACAGCAGAATGGACGTGCGGGGGCTATGCAGCATCGCCATGAAGCCAGGTGAGCGCGGTGCCGGTGTCCGGCCACACCCGGTGCAATGATGGGGCGGTCAGAGAGAACGAACTGAAAGGGTCGGGCATGTACAGTCTCGAACAAAATAATGCCGGTGCGGCCGGCCAGGCTTGCCGTACGCGGCGCGATCCGGCACGGCCTCGACGGCAGCCGCGCGGAGAGGAAAGCATACTAGCGTACAAGCAGCCAACCCGCATGACGTGCCCGGGGCGACACGCCATGGCGTTTTGCGTCTGTATCCTCCGGGGTAACCATGCGGGCAACCGGGTGGCAGGCGCGCGGCAGGCCTTTACAATCGGCACATGGCTTCCCATCGCGACCTCACCTTCGACAACGGCTTCGCCACCCTGCCCGACACCTTTTATTCGCGCGTGCAGGCTACGCCCGTGCCCGCCCCCTACCTCGTCTGCCACAGCCCGGACGCGCTCAATCTTCTGGGTCTGGACGCCGACGCCATCCGCCATCCCGAACTGATCGAAACCCTGGCCGGAAACCGCGTGTTGCCGGGCATGGAACCCGTGGCCGCGCTCTACGCCGGGCACCAGTTCGGCCACTACGTGCCGCAACTCGGCGACGGCCGCGCGATCCTGCTGGGCGAAGTGCGGAATGCGGCGGGCGCAGGCTGGGAGGTACAGCTCAAGGGCGCCGGCCGCACCCCCTACTCGCGCGGCGGCGATGGCCGTGCGGTACTGCGTTCGAGCATCCGCGAATTTCTCTGTTCCGAGGCCATGCACGCGCTCGGCATCCCCACCACCCGCGCACTCTGCATCGTCGGCAGTGACCGCCCGGTGTACCGCGAGGACGAGGAGACCGCAGCGCTGGTCACGCGCCTGGCGCCGAGCTTCGTACGCTTCGGTTCCTTCGAGGTGTTCTACTACCGCAACCAGGTCGAGCCGATCAAGCAGCTGGCCGACTACGTGATCGAACGCTATTACCCGGACCTGAAGGATCTCGCCGATCCCTACCCCGAATTCCTGCGCCAGGTGAGCTTGCGCACGGCTGATCTGATGGCGCAATGGCAGGCGGTCGGCTTCTCGCACGGCGTGATGAACACCGACAACATGTCCATCCTTGGCTTGACGCTCGACTATGGTCCGTTCGGTTTTCTCGACGCCTTCGAGCCCGGCTACGTCTGCAACCACTCCGACACCGGCGGCCGCTACGCCTTCGACCAGCAGCCCGACGTCGCGGCGTGGAACATCACCAAGCTGGCACAGGCGCTGGTGCCGCTGATGTCGGTGGAAACCGCATCCGGCGCAATCAGCGAATATCCCCAGGCATTCGGCAAGGCCTATATCGAACGCATGGCCGCCAAATTCGGCCTGCCGCCGGGCGGCGATACTGCTTCTCTCATAATGGACGCGCTGCAGCTGCTGGCGCAGAACCGCGTCGACTACACGATCTTCCTGCGCCGCCTGTGCGACTTCGACAGCGCGATCGATGCATCCAATACGCCGCTGCGCGATTGCTTCCTCGACCGTGCGGCTTTTGACGCCTGGGCGTCGCGCTATGCCGCCGCCCTGCGCCAGCAGGGCTCCAGCGACACGGCACGGCGCCAGGCGATGCGCGCGGTCAACCCCAAGTACATCCTGCGCAACCACCTGGCCGAGATCGCCATACGCCGGGCGGCGGACGAACGCGACTACAGCGAGGTCAACCGCCTGCACACGCTGCTGACCCGTCCGTTCGACGAGCAGCCGGAATACGAAGCCTACGCTGCCGAGCCGCCCGATTGGGCGAGGAAGATTGAGGTAAGCTGCTCGTCGTGAACCGACTCGCTGCCCTGTCCGTCCCTCTGTTGGCCGCACTCCTGCTCGGCGCCTGCAGCAGTTCGGCCATCCAGCGCAAGGACGGTAGCAGCAGCGTACGCAGTTTCAGTCTGCGCGATCTGGCCAAGAGTGACGTCGACGAGGTCATCGAGATCCATCAGCAGGCTGCCCTGGCCAGCCTCAAGACCCTGACCCTCAAACTCTACCGTCGCAATCCGGGCGAATGGCGGAAATCCGGATACGCCAGCGCCGACGACGCGACCGAAACCTTGTTCAAGCCCTTGTCCCATTGGCACCTGTCCCCGCAAAAGGATCTCGACTGGCAGGCCAGCCTGCGCGATGCCTGGCGCGAGGATTACATGGGAGATCGGGTGAAGGCGCTGATGGATGGACTGCTGGTGATGCACATGGCGGCGTTCGACCATCGCACCGAGTTTTATCTGCTGAGCGACGTCGACGCGCAGAAACTCTACAACGCCGCACGCAACACCGAGGCCGTGGCCTGGAAATTGGCGACAGCCCGGAACGCGCGCAACGAACCCTTGCTGTTGTCCAACGGTACCGACGGCAACGGCGTGATCAATCTCAGCTTCGAACGCGAATTCGGCAAACTCATCGGCAACCAGGACACGCTGGCCCGGATCGTGGAGGACAAAAGCAACCGCGCAATCCGCTTCGGCGTCGTCAACCTCACCAGCATGGTGTTCCTGCCGGTCTGACATGGAGACCGATGCCTACGCGTATTGCGCCATCCTGACGCGCGACCAGTGGGCGTGGGAATTCCTGCGCCGCAATCCCGACTACCGGGCCGATTACCGCCGCTTCATCACGTTGTGGCACGCGCTCGAAGCCGACTATGGCGCCCCGCCCAATCGCGATTTCCCGCGCTGGAAGCAGGACCCGCGCGCCTACGGCCCCCTGCCTGGCGACGCCGACCTCGCCGCCCCCACCGGCGAACTGTGCGTGGTGGAAGACGATCGGGTGCTGCTCGAGTGCTGGATGGGCGCGAAATGGGGCTTCTACAAATTCCCGCTCGACCCCGAGCGCGTTGCACCCGGCCCGGACGAACTGTCGTGGCGCCCGCCGCCGCAGCCGGACGGCGAGGTCGAAGCCCCCTACCGCGTCGATCTGACGTTCGACCTCTCGCTGCCACTGCCGCCGCAACTCGAAGCCGCGAAATTTCGCCTCGTCGGCCGCGCCGCCGAACTGCGCAGACAGGGTATCCTCGCGCCGAAGACCGTGGCAAATCAGTGCGCACGCTGGGTACGCATGCTGCAGGTGCTGGACGGTGATACGCCGCCGAAAGGGGATCATGACGACCTGCTGCGCGAAGCGCAGGCAATGACGCTGAGCGGCTATCTGGATATCCTGCGACTGGCGGATACCGGCGCGAATGCAAAATAAAACCGGGGCGTCATGCCCCGGTTCCGGTTTGCAGCCTACTACGAGGTGGGCTTAGGCGAAATTCGCCTCGGCAAATTTCCAGTTCACCAGATTGCCGAGGAAGGTCTCGACGAACTTGGGACGCAAGTTGCGGTAGTCGATGTAGTAGGCATGCTCCCACACGTCGATGCACAGCAGGGCCTTGTCGCCGGTGGTCAGCGGGGTGCCGGCGGCGCCCATGTTGACGATGTCGACCGAACCGTCGGCCTTCTTCACCAGCCAGGTCCAGCCGGAACCGAAGTTGCCCACGGCGCTGGTCTGGAAAGCCTTCTTGAACTCGTCGTACGAGCCCCACTTCTTGTTGATGGCGTCGGCCAGCGCGCCGGTGGGTGCGCCGCCGCCATTGGGGGTCAGGCAGTTCCAGAAGAAGGTGTGGTTCCACACCTGGGCTGCGTTGTTGTAGACGCCGCCGGCAGGCGCGCTCTTGACAATATCTTCGAGCGACTTGCTCTCGAAGTCGGTGCCCTTGATCAGGTTGTTGAGGTTGGTCACGTAGGCCTGATGGTGCTTGGCATAGTGGTATTCGAAGGTTTCCTTGGACATGTGCGGTGCGAGCGCATCCATGGCAAAGGGCAGTGCGGGCAAGGTGTGTTCCATAGCTTTCTCCTGATATTGAACAAACGGTAAATATAGTGCCTCTACCGAACATTGCAGATGCCGCAACGACAACAGGGTTTCTGCCGCCGTAAAGAAAAAGGGCCGGCATGACCGACCCCGATTCCTTGATTTGTTGGTCGGGGCGAGAAGATTCGAACTTCCGACCCCCTGCACCCCATGCAGGTGCGCTACCAGGCTGCGCTACGCCCCGACGAAGCCCAAGATTCTAACAGAGGTGCGGCATGAGGCGGAAGCCCGTCAACCCAATATTTTCAGAATGGCGCTGATTTCGGCGCGCAATTTGCCGACGTCCAGCGAGGGTTCCAGCGAGGAATCGGTTACGGATTCGGTGACCGTATCGGCATCATGCTCCAGGCGCTGCCGTGCACCGCTGATGGTGAAACCCTCTTCGTACAGCAGTTCGCGGATGCGGCGGATCAGCAGGACTTCGTGGTGCTGGTAATAACGTCGATTGCCGCGCCGCTTGACCGGACGCAACTGGGTGAATTCCTGTTCCCAATAACGCAGCACGTGCGCCTTGACGGCACACAGTTCAGATACTTCACCGATGGTGAAATAGCGTTTGGCCGGGATCGGCGGAAGTTCACTCCGCGTTGGGCGTTCCAATTTGGGCGCCTTCGACTTGCGATTTGAGTTTCTGGCTGGCGTGGAAGGTCACCACGCGACGCGCGGAGATCGGCATTTCCTCGCCGGTTTTGGGATTGCGTCCGGGACGCTGCGGCTTCTCGCGGCACTGGAAGTTGCCGAAACCGGACAGTTTGACGATATCGCCTTTTTCGAGCGCCAGGCGGATTTCATCGAAAAACGACTCGACGACGTCCTTCGCCTCGCGTTTGTTCAAACCCACTTTTTCGAACAACAGTTCGGCCAGATCAGCTTTGGTAAGGGTGGTCATACGTATATGTTTATCTGGGATGTCTGATGGAAAATCGCGTCAAGTACGCGCCAACAAGATGGGGCATCAGGCACGCGCAACGACATTATTTGCGTCAGGCACGCAATGCGGCATTGCACTGACGAAGCGCGGCACTGACCAGTTTCTGTACAGCATCCTCCACATCCTGATCCGTCAATGTGCGTTCAGTATCTTGCATAACTACCCGTATAGCAAGGCTTTTTTGGTTTTCTGCCACACCCTTTCCGCGGTAATCGTCGAATACCTCGATCGATTGCACGCTGCCCGGTGCAACTTCGCGCAAAGCAGTCAGCAACTCACCTGCCGGGGTATGGGCATCCAGCACGAACGCCAGATCCCGCCGTACCAGCGGGAAACGCGACAGGCTCGCATGGCGCGGCAGATCGCGCCGGCTGAGCACCTGGCTGTCGAGCTCGAACAGCATCGGTACGGCGGGCAAGTCGAACGCCTGCACCAGTCGTGGGTGCAGTGCGCCGATCCAGCCGACGGCCCGGCCATCAATCCATATCTCGGCGCTCTGCCCCGGGTGCAGCGCGGAATGGGTGCCACGCCGGGTATCGAGCGGGTGGCCGAAGAGGCGCTCAAGATCACCCTTGAGGTCAAAGAAATCGACCCGGCGCGACGACGCGCCCCATTGCTCGGGCTGCACGTCGCCGTAAGCCAGGCCGCCCAGCTTCATCGGCTGCGTCGCCTGCGACGTATACACGCGTCCCAGCTCGAAGATGCGCACCCGCTCCTGCTGGCGGTTGAGGTTGTGGCGCAAGGTCTCGATCAAGCCGCCCCACAGGGTGGTGCGCATCGCCGACAGTTGACTGGCGATCGGATTGGCCAGCGGCAACGGACGGGCATCGGCGTCGAGCGCCGTTTCCCATGCCGGATCGACGAAGCTGTAGGTGATGACTTCTTGGTAATCCAGATCGACCAGCATCTGGCGCAGGGCGTCGTCGCCCAGCACGGTTTCGTCCTGCGGCAGCATGCGCGAAGGCGCGGCCGGCGGCTGCGCCGGAATATTGTCGTAGCCGAACAGGCGCACCGCCTCCTCGATCAGGTCTTCCTCGATCGCGAGGTCAAAGCGGAAACTCGGCGGAGTGACGACGAGACAATCCTCCTGGCGCTCGACGTGTGCGCCGAGTGCAGCGAGGCCCCGCGCCACCTGGTCGGCGTCCATCTCGATGCCGGCCACGCGCTTCAGTCGCGCCAGCCGTAGCGTGATCGGCTGCCGCTCCGGCAGTTTGGCCACGGCCTCGGTTATTGGGCCGGCCTGGCCGCCACAGATGTCGATCAGCAATTCAGTCGCGCGCTCCATCGCCCGGCGGGTGGCGCCGAAATCGACGCCGCGTTCGAAACGGTGCGACGAATCGGTGGACAGGCCCAGCCGGCGCGCACGGCCGGCGATCGCCGTCGGCGCGAAGAACGCGGCCTCGAGGAAGACATCGACCGTGAATTTCTCGACGCTGGTCGGCAGTCCGCCCATGATGCCGGCCAACGCCACCGGACCACTGGCGTCGGCGATCACCAGCATGTCGGGGGCGAGTTCGGCCGTCTGGCCATTCAGCAATTCCAATTGCTCGCCCGCGCGTGCCATGCGCACCTCGATGCCCCCATCGAGGCGCGACAGGGCAAACGCATGCATCGGCTGGCCGAGTTCGAGCAGCACGTAGTTGGTGACGTCGACCGGTGCCAGCAGCGGGCGGATGCCGCTGCGTTCGAGGCGCTCCGCCATCCAGCGCGGCGTCGGCGCCTGCGCATCGATCCCGCGCACCACCCGCCCCAGATACAGCGGACAGGCTTCGCTGGCCGATACCTGGATCGGCACTGTGTCCTGGATGCGTGTGTCGACTGCCTGGATCTGGGGCAGGCGTATGTCGGCCCCGGTGATCGCGCCGACTTCCCGCGCCAGGCCCTGCATTGACAGACAGTCCGCCCGGTTGGGCGTGAGCTTGAGGGTGATCAGGGTATCGTCGAGATTGAGCCAGCCGCGGAAATCCTCGCCCACCGGCGCATCCGCCGGCAGCACCATCAACCCGTCCGCCGCGCCTTCAAGACCCAGTTCCTTGGTCGAGCACAGCATGCCGAACGATTCGACGCCGCGCACCTTGGCGACCTTGATTTCGATTCCCGGCAGGATCGCCCCGGGCCGGGCGCAGGGCACCTTGAGCCCTGCCGCTGCATTCGGCGCACCGCACACGATGGTCACGGGCGACGCCTCGCCGACATCGACCTGGCACACGCGCAGGCGGTCGGCATCGGGGTGCTTGTCCGCCGACAGGATCTCGGCCACCACCACATTATTGAACGGCGGTGCGGCCGGCGTCAGCGCCTCGACTTCCAGGCCCGCCATGGTCACGACATGGGCAAGTTGCGCGGTATCGAGCGCAGGGTTGACGAGATTGCGCAGCCAGGACTCGGGAAATTGCATGATGAATGCGCTCTAATTAATTGAATTGTTTGAGGAAGCGAAGATCGTTTTCAAAAAACAATCGCAGATCGTCGACACCGTAGCGCAGCATCGCGAGACGCTCGACGCCCAGACCGAACGCGAAGCCTACAAAACGCTCGGTATCGATATCGACATGCCTGAACACATTCGGATGCACCATGCCGCAGCCCAGCACTTCCAGCCAGCCGGTGTGCGAGCACACGCGGCAGCCTTCGCCACCGCACATCACGCAGCCGATGTCCATCTCGGCCGATGGCTCGGTGAACGGGAAGAACGAAGGACGGAAGCGTACCGGCAGGTCGTCGCGCTCAAAGAAATTGCGCATAAAATCGGCGAGCACGCCCTTGAGGTCGGCAAACGACACCGATTCGTCGACCCACAAGCCCTCGACCTGATGGAACATCGGTGTGTGCGTGACATCGGAGTCGCAGCGATAGACGCGGCCCGGCGCGATGATGCGCAACGGCGGCTGGTGGGTCTGCATATAACGCACCTGCACCGGCGAAGTATGGGTGCGCAGCAGTTCGCCGCTCTGCAGGTAGAAGGTATCGTGCATCGCCCGCGCCGGATGGTCTTCCGGGATATTGAGCGCGGTGAAGTTGTAGAAATCGGTCTCGATCTCGGGCCCGGTCGCCACCTCGAAGCCGATCGAGCGGAACAGTGCCTGGATGCGCGCCAAGGTACGCGATACCGGGTGCAGGCCGCCACGCGCCAACCCACGCCCCGGCAGGGTCACGTCCAGCGTTTCGGCCGCCAGCTGGCGGTCCAGCTCAGCTTGCTGCAAGGCTTCGCGGCGGTCCTTGAGCGCCGCTTCCACCGCCTGCTTGGCTTCATTGATGCGTGCGCCGGCGGTCTTGCGTTCCTCGGCGGGCATCGCACCCAGGCTTTTCAGCAGCTCGGTCAGCTGGCCGCTCTTGCCCAGATAGGCTGCCTTTACCTGCTCCAGATTCGGCAGATCCGGGGAGGCATGAATCGCATTGAGGGCGTCGGCAACGATTTCGTTGGGATTACGCATGGCGGTTATCTGGAAAATCTCAAATTTGTCCACGAAGGACACGAAATTCCCGAATCAAAACAATCGGATCTTCGCGCCTCTTCGTGTTCTTCGTGGATAAACATTTTGCTTTAGGACAGCACCAACAAAAAAAGGCCTTGCGGCCTTTTCTTGTTGTCTCGGTACCGCTTACGCAGCGAGCTTGGCCTTGACCTGATCGACGATCTTGGCAAAGGCATCCTTGTCGAAGATCGCGATGTCGGACAGCACCTTGCGGTCAATGCCGATTTCGGCACGGGACAGGCCGTTCATGAACACGCTGTAAGTCAGGCCGTGCTGACGCGAAGCGGCGTTGATACGGGCAATCCACAGTGCGCGGAACTGGCGCTTGCGCTGACGACGGTCGCGGTACTGATACTGACCGGCCTTCATCACCGCTTCGTTGGCGACGCGGAATACGTTCTTGCGACGACCGCGATAGCCTTTGGCGGCATCGAGGATTTTCTTGTGACTGGCGCGGGCGGTTACGCCCCGTTTGACGCGTGGCATGCTTTCTCTCCTTTATGCGTAGGGCAACATGCGGGCAACCGACTTGTGGTTGCTGGCATTGACAGTTTCCATGCCGCGCAACTGGCGCTTACGCTTGGTGCTCTTCTTGGTGAGAATGTGACGCATGAACGCGTGCGAGCGCTTGAACCCGCCGCCGCCCAGCGCGCGGAACCGCTTGGCAGCGCCGCTCTTGCTTTTCATCTTAGGCATGATGCTTCCTTTTATCTCATGCGGTCAGGTGACCCCGCGACGCGGAATGCTTCACCTACCCGACTGCACGTATTGTTGGCGTTTTTAACCCATAGGGGTCCGAGAAACGCCGGCCTCGAAACTCAGACCTTCTTCTTTGGCGCCAGCATCATCACCAGCTGGCGACCTTCCATCTTCGGGAACTGCTCGACCACTGCGAGTTCGGCCAGGTCGTTCGACACGCGCCGCAACTGCGCCATGCCGATTTCCTGGTGAGCCATTTCACGGCCCCGAAAACGCAATGTAATCTTGGTCTTATCGCCTTCTTCAAGAAACTTGATGAGGTTGCGAAGCTTGATCTGGTAATCGCCTTCGTCCGTACCCGGACGGAACTTGATTTCCTTGATCTGGACCTGCTTCTGCTTCAGCTTGGCTTCGTGCTGCTTTTTGCTTTCCTGGTACTTGAACTTGCCGTAGTCCATGATCTTGCACACGGGCGGCTGGGCCGTCGGTGCAATTTCAACCAGATCCAGGTCAGCTTCTTCCGCCTGCCGCAGCGCATCGTAAATCTTCACAATGCCAAGCTGCTCGCCTTCCACACCGACCAACCGCACCTCAGGGGCTGTAATTTCACCATTGATGCGTGTCTGCTTCTTTTCTGTCGCGATGAGCCGTTCTCCAAATAAAAACCTGACGCCAGGCGCCGAGGCAAAAAAGGTCAAACCAATTAAAGAAGGCGTGGGGCTGTTCCCGATCACGGGAGGTCCCGACGCCTTGTTTGACCGCTGTTACTGGCGCGCCAGCGTTTCCGCTTTCAGGCGCGCAATCAAGTCATTCAAACCGAGCTGCCCCAGATCCTGGTTGCCTCGGGCGCGGACGGCGACCACACCGGTCTCCATCTCCTTGTCACCGACGACCACCTGATAAGGCAGCTTCTGCAAGCTATGTTCCCGAATTTTATAGGTAATCTTGTTATTACTCAAGTCCGACACCGCGCGGATGCCCGCCTCGCGCAGCGCCTGCACGACTTTCTGGGCATACTCGGCCTGGCGCTCGCTGATGTTCAGCACCATCACCTGCACCGGCGCCAGCCACAGCGGGAAGTTTCCGGCGTGGTGCTCAATCAGGATGCCGATAAAGCGCTCCATCGAACCCAGGATCGCACGATGCAGCATCACCGGCGGCTTGCGGCTGTTGTCCTCATCGACGAACTCGGCGCCGAGCCGCACCGGCAGGTTGAAGTCGAGCTGGATGGTGCCGCACTGCCACAGGCGGCCAAGCGTATCCTTTAGCGTGAACTCGATCTTGGGGCCGTAGAACGCGCCCTCGCCCGGCTGCAGGTCGTAGGCCAGCTGGTTCCTGTCGAGCGCCGCAGCCAGCGCCGCTTCGGCCTTGTCCCAACTCTCGTCCGAGCCGACGCGCTTGTCCGGCCGGGTCGACAGCTTGACCAGCACGTCGTTGAAGCCGAAATCGGCGTAGACCTTCTGCAGCATGACGATGAAATCGGCGACCTCCGCCTCGATCTGGTCTTCGGTGCAGAAGATGTGGGCGTCGTCCTGGGTGAAGCCGCGCACCCGCATGATGCCGTGCAGCGCGCCCGAGGGTTCGTTGCGATGGCAGGAACCGAATTCGGCCAGGCGCAGCGGCAGGTCGCGGTAGGAATGCAGACCAGAATTGAATATCTGCACATGGCCGGGACAGTTCATCGGCTTGACCGCGTAGTCGCGGTTCTCCGACGCCGTCGTGAACATGTTGTCGCGGTAGTTGTCCCAGTGGCCCGATTTCTCCCACAGGCTCTTGTCCATCACCGCCGGGGTGCGCACTTCCTGGTAGCCGTACTCGACGAACTTCTGCCGCATGTACTGCTCGATCTGCTGCCACACGATCCAGCCCTTGGGATGCCAGAACACCATGCCCGGCGCCTCGTCCTGCATGTGCAGCAGGTCGAGCTGCTTGGCCAGCCGGCGGTGATCACGCTTCTCGGCCTCCTCCAGGCGGTGCAGGTAGGCCTCGAGGTCCTCCTTCTTCGCCCACGCGGTGCCGTAGATGCGCTGCAGCATCGGGTTCTTCGAATCGCCGCGCCAGTAGGCGCCGGCCAGCTTCATCAGCTTGAACGCGCGCGGCAGCTTGCCGGTAGACGGCAGGTGCGGGCCGCGGCAGACGTCGAACCAGTCGCCCTGGCGATAGATCGAAAGCTCCTCGCCCCTGGGAATCACCTCGTCAATGATCTGCACCTTGTAGCTCTCGCCCAATTCGGCGAACACCCGCATGGCCTCCTCGCGTTCCCACACCTCGCGCACGATAGGCAGGTCGCGCTTGACGATCTCATCCATGCGCTTTTCGATCGCCGCCAGATCCTCAGGGGTAAACGGCTCCGCACGCGCGAAGTCATAGTAAAAGCCGTCCTCGATCGACGGACCAATCGTCACCTGAGTGCCCGGATACAGCTCCTGCACCGCCTGCGCCATCACGTGCGCCGCGTCGTGGCGGATCAGGTCGAGCGCCTCGGCGTCCTTGGCTGTGACGATGGCGAGCTGGGCATCCGCATCGATCCGGTGGCTGGTATCGACCAGCTTGCCGTCGACCTTGCCGGCGAGCGCCGCCTTGGCGAGCCCGGCGCCGATGCTGGCGGCGACCTGCGCGACCGTGACAGGGCCCTCGAACTGTCGGACCGAACCATCGGGAAGCGTGACGTTGACCATTTTTTCAGACTCCGGAAACGAAAAAAAGCGCGGACCGGCCGCGCTTTTGGATAGTACAGATTGAAGATTGCAGTTGCCTGCGAACAGCTATGCGCCGGGTTGTTATCCAGTGACAGCCTGACTAGTTCGCGGTGACATTTCGCAACCTCCGTGGGCAGTTCAGCCCCTCTTGAAACCGGGTCATCCCGACCCCTTAGATATTGGTAGGCGCGATTGGACTCGAACCAACGACCCCCACCATGTCAAGGTGGTGCTCTAACCAGCTGAGCTACGCGCCTAATGCGGGGCGCATCATAACCTTATAGGTATATGTGTACTTAACACGTTTATGTAGGCCGGGTTACAGAGCAAAGGAACACCCAATCACGGCGCTGGCATGTATAGACCGTTGACCACGTGAAAATTCGCATGATAAGTTCGCTGCCATATAACTAAAGCCAGCGGCACGACACGCTAGCAATTTGCGGAAAACAACTCGTGATTGTTTAGGGTTGCAGGAGGAGGAAAAACTGCATGCGTGGTCGTTTTGCCCGCCCATCTTCAATTGGTTTCCGACATCCCATCATTGGGATAGCCATTCCCTGCCACGACCAGGGTTCGAAGGAACGCATCTCCCTATCCCCCGTTCAACGGCTAATCCCGCCGGCGCACACGAGATACAAGCCGTTTCCTCTACCGACACAGCCCGGTTTAATACACCAGTAACATGCGGCTGTTTCAATTCAATTCCGTGACAGTCGTTCCTTCCCCGTCCATTGCACGGGAAATCGATTCGCCCCAAAAAAATTTGCCCACCTTGCGGTAAGCCATCACACAGAGGTTAGATCGTGTTTCCATTCATCGCGACACCCGGCTCCAGTCCCAGCCGCCACCACGGCTTCACCCTCCTCGAGCTCTTGGTGGTACTGGTGATCCTGGGTTTACTGGCGGGCTATGTGGCCCCGAAATATTTCGCCCAGATCGGCAAGTCGGAAGTAAAAACCGCCAAGGCGCAGATCGTCGCGCTGGAAAAGGCGCTCGACCAGTATCGGATCGATACCGGCCGCTATCCCAACACCGAGCAAGGACTGGCCGCATTGAACACCAAACCGGCGGACGAGCCGCACTGGGATGGCCCCTATCTGAAAAAGGCGGTGCCCAATGATCCCTGGGGCAAGCCGTATCAATACAAGATGCCCGGCGAACACGGCGAGGTGGATATCTTCTCTTTCGGCCGCGACGGCACGTCGGGCGGCAGCGGCGAAGACGCCGACATCGGAAACTGGTAAAGCCGCCACATGCGTTATCGCATAAAAGCCTTGCACCCCGGAATGGGGGTGACGGCCACGACGGTGGAGGCGCTCGATGAGGCCGAGGCCACCGCACGGCTGCAGCGCGAGGGTGCGCAGGTGTTGTCCATCGTGGCCGAACGCGGCCGGTGGCTGGCGGGACGCGGTGCGCGCTTTCCGCTGCTGCTGTTCACGCAGGAACTGATCGCGCTGCTGGAGGCCGGGTTGACGCTGACCGAAGCCCTGGAAACCCTGGGCGAGAAAGAAAGCCGGACTGAGTCGCGCCAGCTGATCGAACGCCTGCTCGCCACCATGCGCGAGGGCCGTCCATTTTCGGCGGCGCTGGCCATGCAGGGCGAGGCGTTTCCACCGCTGTATGCGGCCACCGTGCGCGCGGCGGAAAGCACGGGCGACCTCTCGCCGGCGCTGGCCCGCTATGTCGGCTACCAGAACCAGATCGACGCAGTGAAGAAGAAAGTCCTCTCGGCGTCGATCTATCCCCTGCTGTTGATCGGTGTCGGCACGCTGGTGATCGGCTTTCTGCTCGGCTACGTCGTACCGCGTTTTGCATCGGTCTATGCCGACGCCGGGCGCGACCTGCCGTGGATGTCGAAGATGCTGCTGGCCTGGGGCGAAGCAGTCGAGGCGCACGGCGTCTGGATATTGCTGGGCGCGGCGACAGGGATTGCCGGTTTCGTGCTGGCACTGGCGCAGCCCGTCACACGTGCTGCCCTCACCCGCCTGGCCTGGCGCATTCCGGCGATCGGCGAACACCTGCGCACCTTCGAACTGGCGCGCTTCTACCGCAGCCTCGGCATGCTGCTGACCGGCGGCATCCCGATCGTGTCGGCGCTCGGCATGGTGTCGGGGCTGCTTTCCGCGCATCTGCGCAGCGGCGCGGCGGCGGCAATGGATGCGATGCGGCGCGGCGAATCCATCTCCGCCGCGTTCGCGCAGGGCGAGCTGACCACGCCGGTCGCCGCCCGGCTCCTGCGCGTCGGCGAGAAAAGCGGCCGCATGGGCGAGATGATGGAGCGCATCGCGATTTTCCACGACGAGGAGATGGCTCGCTGGGTGGACTGGTTCACCCGTCTGTTCGAACCCCTGCTGATGGTGTTCATCGGACTGACGATCGGCCTGATCGTGGTGCTGCTCTACATGCCGATCTTCGATCTGGCAGGGTCGATCCAGTGAACGCGCCCCACCCCGCCCTCACCCCCGACACGCTGGCCAGCCTGCGTCAGGCGGCGCACGCCGCGGGCCAGGCCGTGATGCTGCGGCTGCAGGAACAATTCGGGCTCGATGCCGACGCCACGCTGCACCTGCTGGCGGCCTACTGCCGCCTGCCCGCTTTCGACATGGCTGCGCTGAATGCGCTGGCGGTCGATTTCGGCAAGCTGGGGTTCAACGAAGCTGGTCGGCGGCATTGTCTGGTCGCACGCGATGCCGAGGAACAGCTCTGGCTGCTGCTGACCGATCCGTGGGACAGTGCAAGCCGGGCCTATGCCGGGCACGTCCTGGGCGCACCGTTCAAGACCGGCCTCGCGCATCCCGCCGACTTGGCGGCGCTGCTGGCACGTCACGAGGAAGGCCTGCGCGCCATGGAAGGCGTGGGCGGCAGCGGCACACAGGTCGCACAGGATTCCGGCGCCGAAGCCTTGTCGTTCGCCAGCATCGCCGAGGACGCCAGCCCGGTCGTGCGGCTGGTGCGCTCGACCCTGTACGACGCACTGAAAGCCGGCGCGTCCGACATCCACCTGGAAACCGACGCGCGCGGCCTGACGGTGAAATACCGCATCGATGGCGTGCTCTCGCACATCGCCCACGCGCCGGGCGTCGAAGTGGCCGAGCAGGCGGTGTCGCGGATCAAGGTCATGGCCGAACTCGACATCGCCGAGCGCCGGGTGCCGCAGGACGGCCGCTTCAAGGTGTCGATGCAGGGCCGCGAGGTCGACGTGCGGGTATCGATCATGCCGAGCGTGTTCGGCGAGGATGCGGTGCTGCGTATCCTCGACCGGCAGGCGCTGTCCGAGGAACTCTCCGGGCTGACGCTGGAAGGCCTCGGCTACGCCGGCGCGACGCTGGCACGCATCCGCAAGCTGGCGGCCGAACCCTACGGCATGCTGCTGGTGACCGGTCCAACAGGTTCAGGAAAAACCACCACGCTGTACGCGGCCATTTCCGAGATCAACCACGGCCGCGACAAGATCATCACCATCGAGGACCCGGTCGAATACCAGCTTCCGGGCGTGCTGCAGATTCCGGTCAACGAGAAGAAGGGCCTGACGTTCGCGCGCGGCCTGCGTTCGATCCTGCGCCACGACCCCGACAAGATCATGGTCGGCGAGATCCGCGACGCCGACACCGCACAGATCGCGGTGCAGTCGGCGCTCACCGGGCATCTGGTGTTCACCACCGTGCACGCCAACAACGTGTTCGACGTCATCGGCCGCTTCATCCACATGGGCGTCGACCCCTACAGCTTCGTCTCGGCACTTAATGGAATAGTCGCGCAGCGCCTGTTGCGGGTGAACTGCCCGCATTGCGCGGCGCCCGTCACGCCCGCCGACGACCTGCTGGAACTGTCGGGCCTCACGCTCGATAAAACCCGCGATTTCGAGTTCCGCCAGGGCAGCGGCTGCGGGCATTGCCGCGGCAGCGGCTACAAGGGCCGCCGTGCGGTCGCCGAGATCCTGCTGCTCACCGACGAGTTGCGCGAACTGATCGTCGCGCGCGCGCCGATCGGCCAGATCAAGGAAGCTGCCGCACGCGGCGGCACGAAGAGCCTGCGCGACGCCGCGCTCGCCCTGGTGAAATCGGGCGACACCACCCTGGAGGAGATCAACCGTGTCACGCTGGTCGGCTGAAACGCTCCGCATTGCGCTCGCCCCGGGCGAAGCGGCTTTGCTGCGCACGCGCGGCACGCCCACCAGCCGCGTGCTCGCTGCGGGCGAACGCGATGCGGCCAGTCTGCTGCCGCTGCTGGATGAGGCGCTCGCCGACCCGGATTGGCATGGCCGGCGGGTCGAGGTGGTGCTGTCGCAGCATTTCGTGCGCCACGTGCTGACGCCGCCGCCCGACAAGGCGCTCTCGCGTGCCGAGGAACGCGCGCTGGCAGGCGCCAGCCTGCGCAATATCTACGGCGACGAAGCCCTGCAGTGGAACGTGCAGGTACTCAGCCAGCCGCCACAGCATGGTCTGGTCGGTGCCGCCATGGACGCGTCGTTCATCCAGCAGCTGGATGCCTTGCTGGCGCGCCACGGGTTTCGCGAGGTGATGATCCGTCCGCTCGCCAGCGTCGCCGCACAACACCTGCCGGGAAAATTTGCCGGCTGGTGGGCGCTGGCCGAACCCGGCTGGCTGACGCTGTTCGGCAGCGCGAACGGCATCTGGCATCACCTCGGCGGCCAACCGGTCGGCGATGACTGGGTCGACGCCCTGCCCGACCTGATCGAACGGGAAGCCCTATCGGCCCCCCAGACTTTACCGTCCGCAGTCTGGATCCAGGCCGTGGGCACCGGCCCGATCCCGAAACCGGCTGCCGGAGACTGGCAGATACTGCCGCACGATCCCGACACCCGCGGCGCCCTGGCATTGGCGGGCATATAACGATGGCGCGGCTCGATTTCGACTTTCATTCGCGTCCCGTACGCCCCGGCACGCTGGGCGTCGCGCTGGCGTTGGCTGGCGTGGCCGCCATGGCCTGGGTCTGGATGAATCTGCAGACGGCGCACGCAACCGAGGCCGGCCTGGCGATGCGGATCGCCGCCCTCGAGAAAAGTCAGGCGCGGCCGGCTGTGCAACCCGTCAAGCGCACGGACGACGCAGCCCAGCGCACCCGGTCTCAAGTCTCGGCCCAGCTTGCCTATTCCTGGCAGCCTGCGTTCGAGGCCCTGGCAGACGCGCGCAGCGGCAAGATCGCACTGGTCTCGCTCGACGCGGTGCAGTCCACCTCGCGTCTGAAGCTGGTGGCCGAAGCGCGACATCTGGCGGATGCGATCGCCTTCATCGACGCACTGCAACAACAGCCCGGAATCTGGCGTGTCGAGCTGCTCCAGCACGAGCTGCAGGCCGACGATGCGCAGAAGCCGCTGCGCTTCACCATCCTGGTGGAACTGGGCGCATGAACGGCTGGCTATGGCTTCTGCGGCAATGGGGACGCCGCCTGGGACCCGCCGGTCTGGCTGGCCTGGGTTTGCTCGCGATTGCCTTGCTGTTGCAGACGATCCAGGTCGCGTCGCTGCAAAAGACGATCCGCACGCAGCAGGTCCGTCTGGCCGCGTTGCAACAGGCCGCCGCCCGGCAGGCTGCCGCGCCACAGCCGTTGCCGCCTGCCAATCCGTTGTCCCTGTTGCCGCCGACAGGCGAAGCGGCACAACTGATCGGCGAACTGGAACGCCTGGCCCGCCTGCATGGGCTGGAACTGCCGCGCGGCCAGTACAGCGTGTCGTCGCTGACCGGCACCTCGCTGCAGCGCTGGCAGCTCGTGCTGCCGGTGAAGACGGCCTACCCCGACCTGCATGCCTTTCTCGCGACGGCGCTGGAACGCCTGCCCAACCTGACACTGGACGAGGTGAAGCTGAAACGCGAACGGATCGAGTCCGCCGAGTTGCAGGCGGAACTGCGCATGAGCCTGTTCGTGGAGGCGGCGCCATGACCGACAAGACGCGGCGTTCTGTCCTGTTTGCCGCCCTGGCGGGGGTGGCCGCATGGTCCATCTGGCTGGCGATCAATGATCGATCGAACGACGATGCAGGCGATCGAATCGACGTGGCCGAGCCGGCGGCGCATGCGTCCCGCCCCGCCCGCGCAGTCCAGGTGTCGGCGCCTGCCGCAGTCCAAACAAAGCCGCAGGAGGCCGAGCCACGGCTGGCCCTGTCGCGCACCAACCTGTTTCCCGAACAGACCTGGTACGTCCCGCCTCCGCCGCCGCCCCCACCACCCTATGTCCCGCCGCCTCCGCCCCAGGCGCCGGCCCTGCCCTTCAGCTACATGGGCCGCTGGCAGGAAGCCGGGCAGACCACGTATTACCTGGCTCGCGGCACCGCGCCGGTCAGCGTGCACGCGGGCCAGGTACTCGACGGCGTGTGGCGGCTCGAACCCGTGACCGGCGGCATGCTGAATTTCACTTACCTACCGCTGAACCAGACGCGCAGCCTGCGCACAGGAGATTGAGTTGCAACGCACCCATTATGTTTGCCTGTCCGCAGTATGCCTGGTGCTCGGCCTCGCCGGCTGCGCCAGCACGGGGCTGACCGAAGGCCGCAAGCTGATCGACGCCGGCCAGCCCGAAGCCGGCATTGCCCGCCTGCGCACAGGCATGACCGAAGAACCCGGCAATCTCGAACTCAAGGCCTATTACCACACCCAGCGCGAGCGTATCGCCAGCCAGCTGCTCACCCAGGCCCAGTCGGACCTCGACGCCGGACGCTTCGACGCGGCGGAGGCCGGGCTGAACAAAGTGGTGGCGATCCATCCCGAGAACCCGCGTGCGCACACCCTGCTGGACAATCTGGCCGCAGCGCGCCAGAACCAGACGCGCCTGCAGACGGCTAGCGAAGCCTTTGCGGCAGGCCACCTCGACGAAGCGGAGCAAGCCGTGCGCCTGATCCTGGCCGAGTCCCCCGGCCACGCCGGCGCGCAGGCACTGCTGCAACAGATCCAGGCCGCGCGCGCACCGGACGAGCTCAAGCTGCCGGAACTCGGGGCGGCCTATCGCAAGCCGATCACGCTGGAGTTCCGCGATGCGCCGCTGCGCAGCGTGTTCGACATGATCTCGCGACAGTCGGGCCTCAATTTCATTTTCGACAAGGACGTGCGGACGGACACCAAGGCCACGCTGTTTGCCCGCAACACGCCGATCGCCGATGCGGTGGACATGCTCCTGATGACCGGTCAGCTGGCCAAGAAAGTGGTCAACGCCAATACGCTGCTGATCTATCCCGACCAGCCGCAAAAACAGAAGGCCTACCAGGACCTGATGGTGAAGAGCTTCTACCTGGGCAATGCCGACGCCAAGGCCACCATGGCCATGCTGCGCACGCTAGTCAAGACGCGGGACATGTATGTCGACGACCGGCTGAATCTGCTGGTGATGCGCGACACGCCCGACGCCATCCGACTGGCCGAGAAGCTGGTCGCGGTGCAGGACCTGGCCGAGCCCGAAGTCATGCTCGACGTCGAAGTGCTGGAGGTCAAGCGTGGGCGGCTGCTTGACCTGGGCATCCAGTATCCCAACCAGTTTTCCCTGCTGAACACCATTACCACCGATACGGCGACCTCGTCGACCGTGGGCGCGCCGGTGGTCACCACCAACACCACGCTGTCGCCGCTGCCGCTGACCGTGGACAAGCTGCGCCATCTCACCGGCGCCGACATCACGATGAACAATCCGCAACTCAACCTGCAGAAGGTGGACAGCGACGTCAACATCCTGGCCAACCCCCGCATCCGCGTGAAAAACCGCGAAAAGGCCAAGATCCACATCGGCGACAAGGTGCCGGTCATCACCTCCAACACCACGTCGACCGGCGTGGTGTCCGAATCAGTATCCTACCTGGACGTGGGCCTGAAGCTCGACGTCGAGCCGACGGTGCTGATGCGCCAGGACGTGCAGATCAAGGTGGGGCTCGAAGTCTCCAACATCGTGCGCGAAATCCGCAGCAACAACGGCACGCTCACCTACCAGATCGGCACCCGCAACGCAGGCACCACGCTGCGCCTGAAGGACGGCGAAACCCAGGTGCTGGCCGGATTGATTTCGGACGAGGACCGCAGCAGCGCCAGCAAGATCCCCGGGCTGGGCGACCTGCCCTTGCTGGGACGCTTGTTTTCCAACCATCATAACGAGCGCAACAAGACCGAGATCGTGCTGTTGATCACGCCGCGTGTGCTGCGCACCGATTCCACCCGCCAGCCGGCACTGACCGAATTCCGTGGCGGCACCGAAAGCGATATCGGCGGTGGCGGCGCGAACCTTTCGTTCCGGCCCGGTGTGGACCGGCTGCCACCTGTCCCGGCGCCCCAGCCCGCCGACATCCCTCAGGCTGAGCCGGCCGCCGAACCCGCGACGGCACCGGATGCCGTGCCCGCGATCCCCGTCCCGCAGATTCCGCCACCGCCGGCGCCGGACAACTAGACATGGCCCGGCGTAGCAAGGGATTCAGCCTGATCGAGCTGATGGTCACCCTGGCCATCCTCGCGCTGCTCGCGAGCATGGCCGTGCCGTTCGCCCAACTGGTGCAGCAGCGCCACAAGGAAACCGAATTGCGCGACGCGCTACGGCAGATCCGCACGGCGCTCGATGCCTACAAGCAGAGCGTCAAGGAAGGCCGCGTCGATTCGCCGGCCGACGGCAGCGGCTACCCGCCCGATCTCGACGTGCTGTTGCAGGGCGTGGCCGACAAGACCAAGCCGGACGCCACGAAGATCTATTTCATCCGCCGCCTGCCGCGTGACCCCTTCTACCCCGACTCAGCCGCCCCGCCGGCCACCACCTGGGGCCTGCGCAGCTACGCCAGCCCACCCGACACGCCCGCGCCGGGACGCGACGTGTTCGACGTGTACTCGCTGTCGCCCGCCACCGGCCTGAACGGCGTGCCGTATCGGGAATGGTGAAATCATGTTGAAACGGATGCGACGCGGATTCACCCTGGTCGAACTCATGGTCGTGATGGCCATCATCGCGCTCTTGCTGGCGCTGGCGCTGCCGCGCTACTTCAAGCACCTGGACATGTCCCGCGAAACCATCCTCAGGCAGGATCTCGCCGTCATGCGCGACGCCATCGACAAATACCATGGCGACACCGGCCGCTACCCGGACAGTCTCGACGCCCTGGTCAGCGCACGCTACCTGCGCTCGCTCCCCGTCGACCCGATCACCGAGCGCCCCGACACCTGGCAGGTCGTGGCGCCCTCAGGCGGCGACGCCGGGGCGATGTACGACATCAAGAGCGGCGCGCCGGGAATGGCGCACGACGGCAGCGCCTATGCCGACTGGTAAGCCCGCGCAGTCCGGCTTCACCTACCTGTTCGTGCTGATGCTGATCGCGCTGATCGGCATGGGCCTGGCCGCCGCAGGCACCCTCTGGGACACCGAGTCGCAACGCGAGCGCGAGGCCGACCTGCTGTTCATCGGCGACCAGTACCGCCAGGCCATCCGCAGCTACTACGAACTCGATCCCGCGCAGCCGCGCCTGCCGCAAAGCCTCGACGACCTGCTGGAAGACAACCGCCGCCCCAACGTCGTACGCCACCTGCGCCGCGCCTGGCGCGACCCGTTGACCGGCAGCCCGTTCGTGCTGATCCGCGAACCCGACACGCAGGGCATCGCCGGCGTGTACAGTCCGGCGTCAGGCCATCCTTTCAAGAATGCGGGGTTTGCAGCAAAAGACGAGGCATTCAAGGATGCGAAGCGCTATGCCGAGTGGCGGTTCGTATTTTCTCCGGCCTCCGCCGTCGCGGCTGCTGGAACCTCGCTTCAGAAACCGCCCGAGTCACGCGTGACCCCGGCACCGAGAGCGGGTAATGCGGGGCGCCGATTGGAGTGATTCTCAAAATGCGCAGATACCCGGGTATGGGTAGCGGCAACAGCATATTCGAGACGCCCTATCCAGCGCGCCATGAAAGAACGGACAGCCTGGCCTTTCAGTTAGTACCCCGCTGGTTGATCTTGCCGACATCGAATACCTTCAGCGCCTGAAGGAAATCTGAGCATGCCTTTTGATCGCGGTAACCGCACCTACTATGCCAGCGATGATCGCCTCCGCGCTTTTCGCGCGCTATCGCCCGCAGACAAACTGCGCTGGGTGGAGCAATTGGCGGCATTCCTTCGATTGGTTCAGCCTGTCGAAAGCGCCGCAGCCAGCGATCAGTTGGGAACCAACGAGCAGCAGGGCAAAAAGTTTGCAGCCGCGCCACCAATCTGCCCGTGGTGGCGGCATATCGATTGGCGATGTCGTGAGCACCGACATGGTTCAAATTTTAAAATCCGAACAAATGGGGGCAGTTCAGCCTGGCCCCTTTGCTTCCTAATCACGCTTGAATAAAGGTTGGTCTCCCCAACTCAGGTCATAACGTGGGTCAGGTGTTAAGCGTATAGCTCGATCTCCTTTGAGAATTACCATTTTTGGATTTGCTATTCCCTTCCACCCCGGTAAAACACGCCCATCAGCAGAAATTACAATTTCAAGATTTCCAGCACCACTCCGTGCATACTCCTCAGAATATATCCAGAGATGATCGCCCACCCGATGCCTAACCTCCCATACATAGTCTGTGGATATGCGCGGCATTCTTAGACGCGGATCGTTATGTGGGTTAGGGAGTAAATCTGGGGGCTGGAAGTCGCGTATCGCCCGGTATTTTGGATACATACCAGGGTCAACCCGATAGGACACAGGGTCGTCCCACACTGCCCCATCTTTACCGGTAAGGGGATATTCACCGCAGGAACAAAGTGCAGGCAACGCACACAATGCGGCAACCACAATCCACCTCATGGGCAAACCGCCCTGTATGTTGCTTGTGGATGCCCCGTCGGTCCCATCGAACAAAGCCGCGCACCTGGATTAAACATCTTTCCGAACACGCCTCCGTTTACCAGATCACCCGTTCCCAGATTAACCTGCAAAGCAGTCGATGCCACATTTCCAAACGGCACTGAGTCCAACCGCCCGCCCCCGATAGCCAAGCCAAAACCATATGCATTAATCGCATCTAATGTCCCAAGGCTATGTCCTGAAATTGGCCGACCGTAAGAACCGCTATTGGCAAAGTCGCCCAAAGAGGCAGTCGGTAAGCCCTGATAACCTAATACGATATCAATCGCATCAAACGGTAGTCCCACGACACCCCGATTGAGGACTCCGGCAAAGCCAAGCCCACCTGTCTCGGGAAAACGCTTAGCAACATCATTACCAGCCTTGCCACTGAAACGACTGCCCAGTGTCTCATTCCCCAGTATCGACACCCCCATGAACGCCGTATTCAAATCCATCGACGACATACCCCAGCGATTAGCCAGTCTCGCTTCAACCCGGCTAAATTGGCGATTCATAAAATCGCCTGTCGAGAAACCTGCGGAAACCATGTCGCTTAGAGATGAAAATTTATCCACCGGATTCTGAAGATAGTTGCCCCCGGTAAGATAGCTGCCCATGGCATAGTTTCCCGCATACGACCACGTCGATTGCAAATTGCCAGTCATTATCAGCGATGAACTAGCACCTGCAAGCGTAGCACCAGCCAACGTTCCGGCTACTCCCCCGAGCGTGCCACCTCCCACTGCCGTACCCACCCCCCAGTAACCAATGTTGAACCCGTAGAAGGATGCCCAAGCTGCCACCACTGGCTTAACCACTGTATCGCGCCACCAACTCCATTTCTTCCCGAAGATCTTGAAGTAGCCTGTTGGATCCGTGAACCCCATCGGGTTGTTGTTCACATAGCTGTAGCGGTTCAGGCTCTGCAGATCGAACGGATTGTCGACCGTCGGATCCGCGCTGACGAAGCGGGAGAGCACCGGGTCGTACAGCCGCCCGTTCATATGCGTCAGCCCGCCGTCCAGCATTTCATGCGCCGTATGCCCCTGGCGAGTGGCGTTGATCCCCGTGTTGTTGCCGTAGGTCAGGGTCTGCTTGCCCCAGGCGTCATAGCGGAAACGGGTCAGCACGACGCCTGCGCTGTCGGTGACCGCGGTGATCGACCCCTGGGTGTCGCTGTGGAAGTATCTTGTCTGGGCGGCCGGCGCGGTGCCGCTCGTGACCTCGAAGGTGAGCACTTCGCCGATGGCACGGCCGCCGCCGTACAGGGTGACGCGGTGCTCGACAGTGCCGCTGGTGTACAGGGTCCGTTCGTAGTGCCCACCCTGATGCACGCTGGGGTTCAGGTACCAGGTCGTGCGGCCGGATGCGACCATCTTGTAGCGGTCGTGCTCGGGCGTATAGAGCCAGCTCTGGGTCTGTCCGGATTGGGTCAGGCTGGCGGGCATGTTCCAGGCGGTCCAGGTGACGGAACGCCCGGCACCGCCGGTGAGGTTGCCGTTGGCATCGTACGAATAGGCGTTGTTCCCGGCCCTACAGACGGCGTGGCGGCCGACGTTGCTGTTGATGCAGTTGGCGTTGCCACCGTAGTAGTAATTGCCGACGCCGGTCTTGCTTGTGATGTTGCCCAGGGCGTCGTAGACCAGCGTCTGGCTGGAGGCGACGCCGTCGATCGTGGAATCGATCTGCGTCAGACGGTTGATCGCATCGTAGCCGCCGCGGATTTCGAGCTGGTTGCCGGGGCCGTCGGCGTAGATCGCGACATTGCCGATGGTGTCGTAGACATAGGCCTGCCCCTGGATCTGCTGGCCACTCGCGGTATTCGCGACGATGTTCTGGATGCGGCCGGTGTCGGCCGCATAGCTTCGCTCGGTGACGATGCCGTTGCCGGTGGTTTCGCGGATGGCGTGGCCCTCGGCATCCATGGCGTTGAGTTGCCAGTAGAGCGCGTTGGTGGCGGCGTTGCGCACTTCGGCGACGTAGCCGTAGGCATTGTAGATAGTCCGGGTGCTCAGGCCATTGGGGTAGTTCTGCTGGGATGCCCGGCCGAAGGCATCGTAGGTGACGCTGCTAAAGAACAGGGGATTGCCCGCACCCAGATTGGAAAGCGTGATCTGGGGACGGCCATAGTTGTCGTAGTAATGGGTCCGGATATAGCCCGCACTGGTCTTGGCCTGCTGGAGCTTGCCTTTCCCCATGGCGGCCGTGTCGTAGATCCAGTCGCTGGTCAGCCCGTTCTCGACGCGCCGGGTCATCCGGCCGAGCACGTCGTAGCTCATGGTGGCGACCTGGTTCTTGGCGTCGGTCTGTCTGACCAGTTCGCCGAGGACGTTGTATTCGTAGGTCCAGGTGCCCAGGTCGGGGTCGGTCGTCTGGATCTTGCGGCCCCGCACGTCATAGAGGTTGACGATGCTGTTCCCTGCCGGATCGGTGGTGCGGGCGAGGTTGCCGAAGGGGTCGTAGGCGTAGGTGGTGAGGTTGCCCATGGCGTCGGTGACGCTGACCTTCTGGCCCTGGCTGTTTTTGATCTCGGTAGTGACCTGGCCCTTGCGGTTGGTGCGGGCAATCGTCAGGCCGTTGTAGACGACGCGGAGCGCGGGGGTGGCCGGATCGTCAGGTTCGTAGACCCGGACGACGCGGCCGAGGTCGTCGTATTCGCTGGTGACCCAGTACACGGCCTGGCCGGCGAAATAGGGACGCGATACTTTCTGTACGCGGCCCTGGTTGTCGTAGACGGTGTCCTTGTAGATCCAGCTGCCGTCGAAGCCCTGGGTGGCGGTGTGCAATTTGCGGTTGAGGCTGTCGAAGTAGTCGACGGAAACCGGGGCGATCTGGGTTCCGGCGCCAAATATCTGGGTGACGATGCGATAGACGCCGTTGGTGGGACAGGCGGCGTCGCACATGTCGTAGGTCCAGACGGTCTGCGTGCCGTCGGCCCGATTCTCCTGGGTCTTGCGGCCGAAGCCGTCGTACTGCCAGGTGGTGGTGAGGTTGTTGGGGCCGGTGAGGCTGGTGACGACGCCAAAGCGGGGATCGAAGGTCTTGGTTTCGGTGTGGCCAAGCGCATTGGCGGCAGTGAGGGGGAACTGGCCGTTGGCGTCCCATGTGGTTGTCGTGGCACGGGTTGCGATGGCGGGGGTGCCGGTGGCCGGGGAGCTGACGGTGACGCTGGTGCGGTTGCCGAAAGCATCGTAGGTGTAGGTTGTATCGAGCCGCATCTGCGGCTGGTCGGGCTCGATGGTTTCCTTGACCAGGAGGCCGGTGTCGGGGTCGTACCCAAACGAGGAAGTACGGGTCAACTGCGCACCCCAGGCAGGCAGGGTCAGCGCCAGAATCAGGCTCAACAATACGCTACGCATGGTCCCTTCCCCTTATGGCGTGACGCTGGTGACGGTGCTGCGGCGGAGCCGCCCGAGGAACCAGCGATTGGCGTCGATGATGTTGTCGTAGGTATGGGTGGTGGTCTTGTTGTAGCCGCCCCCGGAGTCGACGACGATGGAGGTGGGGTTGCCCCAGGCGTCGTACTGGGTGTCGGTGACGACGGTGGAAATCAAGCCGCCCGTGAGCTCGTAGCTGGATTCGACCGTGTGAGTAGGCAGGGACTGGTGCCAGGTGGGGCTGATGCCGGTGTTGAGGAGCTGGTCGGTGTAGGTGATGAGGCTCTGGCTCAGGAGGACGCCGCCGTTGGTGCGCTTTTGCGTGCTCAGGGGCTGGCCCTGGTAAGGGTAGTCCTGGCGGTAGGTGGTGACGGAATACATGTCCGCCTGGTAATCACGGAGGGTGACTTGACGGAAGCCGAGGAAGCCGCCGCCGAGAAGGTGAGATTTGGCGCCGGCGTAGCTGTAGTCGGTGGAATAGGTGCCGCCGATGCCGTCGCTTACCGAAACACTGGAGACGACGTATAGCGAGGACTGGACGTCGACGTAGGGATAAACAGCACCAGTGTCCTT